>JAOPVN010000610.1 GCA_025966175.1 Modestobacter sp.
GGCCCGCCGGCCTGCCGTCAGCCCTGCTCCAGCTGCACGGCGGGCAGCCAGGCCTCGACGAGGACCGGGCCCTGGGCGCCGGTGACGGTGTAGGCGACCCGGCCGTGCCAGCCGTTCTCCCGCTGCCGCCACTCCACCAGCAGGCCCGGCCAGGTGCCCGGCGCATCGGGCGGGTCGTGCACCCAGCAGTGCCGCCCGTGCCCGTCACCCGCCGGTCGGCGGCCGGTTGCGGGCGGCTCGGGGACGGGCGCTGACGGCACCCCCGAGCGGGCCGCGCGGTCGGCAAGCGACCCGCCGTGCCGTCCTCGCTGCATCCCGCCCGCCACTGCACGATCGTCTCACGGGATCGAACAGGTGTTCGACCGGGCGCGACGGGGGATCAGTGCGGTGTGGCGGTGGCGGTGACGCCGAGCTCCGCCCGGGGCACGGGAAGGCTGGTGGCCGCCGGCTCGATCCGGCGCCAGTCCCGCGGGGTCAGGCCGAACGCCCGCCGGAAGCGGCGGCTGAAGTACGACGGGTCGGTGAACCCCCAGTGCCGGGCCACCATCGCGATCGAGCGATCCCGGCTGGCGGGGTCGGACAACTCGGCGCGGGCACCCTCCAGCCGCTCGTGGATGATCCACTGCTCCAGGCTGAACTGCGCCGCGGCGCACAGCCGGTACAGCTGACGCACCGAGATGGCGTGGGCCGCCGCCACCTGCTCGGCGTCCAGCCCCGGCTCGGTGAGGTGCTGGCGCACGTAGCTGCGCACCTGGGTCAGCAGGGTCTCGGCCACGACGTCGTCCATCGCGCGCCCGGAGCTGAACGCCGAGGCGAGCAGGGCGCGGGCCAGGTCGATCGTCGCCGAGGCCAGCGAGTGCACCAGCGGCTCCCGGGCCAGCTGCTCGGCGTCGCGCGTCACCTGCGCCAGGTGGGCGCGCACCAGCCCGTAGAGCGGGCTCCGGTGGGCCAGCGGAACGGCCCGGCGGACCACGTCGACCGGCAGCCCGAGCTGGCTCACCGGCAGCTGCAGCGCCCGGCACGCCCCGCGGCCGGACCAGCGGTACTCGTAGGCGGAGGTGACCTCGGTCAGCGCCAGGGCGCCCTGCGGTACCACCCGTTGGCTGCCGAACTGGTCCTGCAGCGCCATTCCGAGCTCCTGGACGGCGAAGGAGACCGTGGGCTCGGCGTCCTCCCGGGCCCCCGCGGCCGAACAGGTGAGTACCAGCTCGCCGCACAGGTCCGCCCGCAGCACCGGGATCCCGCCCACGTCCCACCCGTCCAGCCGGGCGCGGCGGGGCAGTGGCGGCTCGGTGAACCGGACGCGGGAGATCATCGTCGCCTCGAGCCAGGCGGCGACCTGGCCCGGACGGCGGTCGGCGGCAGGGAGGCGGTCGGTGTCGAGAAGGCTGACCATGGGCGCTCCCTGGGTGGACCACGGCGACGCTGCCCGGACGAGCACGATCCTGCGGGCCCGGGCACGGGGTGTACATCCTTCCGAGGATCGCCGGGCGCGCCGGACGGGGAGTCGGCAGGCAGGGTCCCGGGCCCGTCACGCAGAGCACACCGATGCCGTGGGGCCGGCCCTAGCGTCGGAGGCAGCCCGGGGCCGGACCGGCCGCGGCGCACCCACGTGGAGGACACCTCGTGACCGCTCCGACCGCCGTCCCCGTCGTCTTCGTCCACGGGCTCTGGCTGCACGCGGCCAGCTGGACCCCGTGGCTGGAGCTGTTCGGCGCCCACGGCTACGACCCCATCGCCCCGGGCTGGCCCGGCGACGCGGCCACCGCGGAGCTGACCCGCGCGGACCCCGACGCGGTCGCCGGCTACGGCGTCGGCGACGTCACCGACCACTACTCGGAGATCATCTCCGGGCTGTCCTCGCCGCCGGTGGTCATCGGCCACTCCTTCGGCGGGCTGATCGCCCAGCGGCTGCACGGCATGGGCCTCGCCCGTGCCTGCGTCGTCCTCGCCCCGGCCCAGTTCAAGGGCATCCTCGGCCTGCCGCTGGCCCAGCTGCAGAGCGCCTGGCCGGTGCTGTCGCACCCGAGGCTGCGGACGAGGACCTGGTCGCACAGCCCGGACAGCTTCGCGACGGCCTTCGCCAACGCCGTCCCGCGGGCCGAGTCCGACCAGCTGCTGGCCACCTACGGCATCCCTTCGCCGGCCCGCCCGCTGTTCCAGGCCGGGCTGGCCAACCTCACGCCGCACAGCGAGGCCTCGGTCGACACCGAGCGCGAGCGGGGTCCGCTGCTGCTGATCGCCGGCGGCAGGGACCGCACCGTGCCCGAGGCCACCGTGCGGGCCGCCTACGAGATCCAGCGGCGGAACCCCGGGGTGACCGAGCTGCAGACCTTCCCCGGCCGCGGCCACTCCATGGGCGCGGACTCCGGCTGGGCCGAGATCGCCGGGACCGCGCTGGACTTCCTGTCCCGCAACGGTGTCGGCACGCCGTCCGGCACGACCCCCGACCACGCGCAGAGCTGACTCCCACCACTGCGAACCGAGGAGGACCACCCATGCCCTTCGTGCCCAGCACCGACGGCGTCGAGATCTTCTACAAGGACTGGGGAACCGGCCGGCCGATCGTGTTCAGTCACGGGTGGCCGTTGTCCGCCGACGACTGGGACGCGCAGCTGCTGTTCTTCCTGCAGCAGGGCTACCGCGTGATCGCTCACGACCGTCGGGGTCATGGCCGCTCGACCCAGACGGGCGACGGGCACGACATGGATCACTACGCCGACGACCTGGCCGCGTTGACCGCGCATCTCGACCTGCACGACGCGGTACACGTCGGTCACTCGACCGGCGGCGGCGAGGTCGTCCGCTACCTCGCCCGCCACGGCGAGGACCGCGTCGCCAGGGCCGCGCTGATCAGTGCGGTGCCGCCGCTCATGGTGCGGACCGACGCGAACCCGGGCGGCCTGCCGAAGAGCGTCTTCGACGACCTGCAGGCGCAGTTGGCGGCCAACCGGTCGGAGTTCTACCGCGCGTTGCCGTCCGGGCCGTTCTACGGGTTCAACCGGCCGGGGGTGGAGCCGTCGGAAGCCATCATCCAGAACTGGTGGCGGCAGGGGATGATGGGCGGTGCCAAGGCCCACTACGACGGCATCGTCGCCTTCTCCCAGACCGACTTCACCGAGGACCTGAAGAAGATCACGGTGCCGGTGCTGGTCATGCACGGCGAGGACGACCAGATCGTGCCCTACGCCGACGCGGGGCCGCTCTCGGCGGGCCTTCTCCCGAACGGGACGCTGAAGACCTACGCGGGCTTCCCGCACGGCATGCCGACCACGCAGGCCGAGACGATCAACGCCGACCTGCTGGCGTTCCTGCGCAGCTGATCCCTGCTCCTGATCCCTGCTCCGGCCGGACGGCGCTCGCTGTCCGGCCGGAGCACGGGTCACTTCTTCTTCTTCGCGCTCTTGCCCTTCGCCGCCTTCTTCCTCGGCTTCCTGGGCTGCAGCCCGTCGGCCAGCACCCGGGCCACCGCCTGGACGCCGGGGTGCGCGGCCAGCTCCTCCGTCGGCACCGGCAGCGGCAGGCACCAGTTGGGCCGGTCGTTCGCGCCCGGCATGTTCGGCCGGCGCTCCACGGCCAGGGCGTCGTCCAGCGTGGCCGACAGCAGCGTGGACGGCGCGGTGGCCAATCGCCGGTAGGCCGCGACGACGGCGTCGGCCGGGGACGCGTCGGCGGGCACGTCGCCCAGGTGCTCGAGCAGTGAGGCGCGGCCGCGCTCCAACTCCTCGTCGGTGCCCAGCCCGTACTCGCGCTGCTCGGCGAGGTCGGACCCGGTCCAGAGCCCCGCGATGGTGGGCAGGTCGTGGGTGGTCACCGCGGCCATCGCCTCGGCCGGCCACTTCGCGGGCTCGTCGTCCTCGAACCAGAGCAGCCGGTAGGACAGGATGCCGTGCTCGGCCATCGCCTCACGCACGCCGTCCTCGACGGTGCCCAGGTCCTCGCCCACGACGATGGCCTGCGCCCGGTGGCTCTCCAGGGCGACGATGTCCAGCAGGTCCTCGTGGGGGTAGCGGACGTAGGCGCCGTCGGCCGCGCTGCCGTCCGCGGGCACCCACCACAGCCGGAACAGGCCCATGACGTGGTCGACCCGCAGTCCGCCGGCGCCGGCCATGGTGGCCCGGATCGACTGGATGAACGGCTCGTAGTCCGCGGCCTGCAGCCGCCAGGGCACCAGTGGCGGGGAGCCCCAGTCCTGGCCCTGGCTGTTGAACGCGTCCGGCGGGGCACCCACGTTCACGCCCTGGGCCAGCACGTCCTGCCACGCCCAGGCGTCGGCCCCGCCGCCGGCGACGCCGATCGGCAGGTCCTGGATGACGGTGAGGTCATCGGCCGCCGCGCGCAGCTGGGAGTCCAGCAGCCACTGCAGCCAGGCGTGGAAGGAGATCTCGCGGTCGTGCGCGGCGGCGTAGCCGGCGACGGCGGAGCCGCGGGGGTCCTGCAGCTCGGCCGGCCAGGTGTGCCAGTCGGGGCCGTGCTCGTCGGCCAGCGTGCACCAGGTCGCCCAGTCCATCAGCGGCTGCCCCTGGTGCCACCACCAGTCGCGGAAGGGCTGCTCGTCGATCCCGGCGTCGAAGACCCGCTGCAGCACCCGGCGCTTGAGCGCCCAGATCGCGTCGCGGTCGATGAGCTCGCCGTCGTTCAGCGCGCGCCCGGCGTCGGCCTCGACGTCCACCGCGTCGGCGCCGGGCACGTCGGCGATGCGCAGGTAGATCGGATTGCGGAAGCGCCGGGTGGCCGGCAGGTAGGGGCTGTCCTCCTGCCCGGGCGTCGGGGCGACCGCGTGCAGCGGGTTGACCAGCACGTAACCGGCACCCTGGGCCTGGGCGGACTCCCGGAGGGTGCGCAGGTCGCCGAGGTCGCCGATGCCCCAGCTGTCCCGGCCGCGGGTGGCGTAGAGCTGCACCGCCCAGCCCCAGCCGCGCCACCCCTCGGGCAGCCAGCACCGGCCGGGGGAGACGATCAGCCGTCGCTCCCGCCCGTCGGGGGTGCGCAGCCGGTGGTAGCCCAGCGGGAAGTCCCCGGGCAGCTCGCCGTCGACGTGCCGGGTCTGCCCGTCCTCGCAGTCGACGTCGGCGGCGTCGACCTCGAGGGGGTCACCGGGGCGGGCGACGATCGGCGCCCGCTCCGGCAGGTCGTCCGGCGGGGTGCCGATGACCTCCCGCAATCGGTCGATCGTCGCCGGGGCGACGGTGTGCTCTTCGTCCAGGGCGTCGAGCCAGCTGGCGTCGATGCCCCAGGCGTCGGTCGTGGGCAACGGCTTCGGGGCGGTGCTCGTCACGTACCGATCCTCACTGGTCGGGGTGCGCTCTGCCGGGTGGGCGGACTGCGCGCGCCGTCACACCTCCCGCTGCGGTGCCTCCGCGGGCGGCCGCAGGGATCCGGCGATGGCGGTCGCGACGACGATCAGGACGGCGACCACGGTGAGCGCGCGCAGCACGCCGACGTGCTGACCGAGGACGCCGATCAGCGGCGGGCCGCCGAGGAAGGCGCAGTACCCGATCGAGGCGACGACGCTGACCCGGCCGGCTGCGCGCGCGGGGTCGTCGGCCGCGGCGCTCATCCCCACCGGGAACCCCAGCGCCGCGCCGGCACCCCACAGCAGGGCGCCGGCGAAGGCGGCCGCCGGATGCGCGCCGAAGACGAACAGCAGCAGCCCGGCGATGCTGAGCGCGGCCAGCACCCGGACCATCGGCACCCGGCCCCAGCGGTCCAGCAACGGTGGGCCGGCCCAGCGCACCGCGGTCATCGCGACGAGGAACACGGCATAGCCCAGGGTGCCGACCACCGCCGAGGTGCCGTGGCCGTCGATGAACGCGACGCTGAGCCAGTCGTTGGCGGCGCCCTCGGCGAAGGCGAACGCGAGGACCACGACCCCGATGAGCAGGGTCCGCGGTTCCCGCCACGCGCTCAGTGCTCCGCTGCCCGTGCCGCGCGAGGTGGTCTCGTCATCGTCCTCGTCGGCCACGTCGGGGACGAAGGGCCGGACCGCCAGCGGGACGGCGACCCCGAGCAGCACCGCGACGCCCAGCAGGTGCGTGGGCACCGGCACGTCGAAGGCGATCATCGCCGCTCCCAGCCCGGCGCCGGCGACCGTGCCCAGGCTGAAGCCGGCGTGGAAGCGGGACATGATCGACCGGCCCAGGTGCCGCTCGACGACGGCGCCCTGGACGTTCATCGCGACGTCCCAGGCGCCGTTGGAGAACCCCATCAGGAACAGCCCGACGACCAGCAGTGGCACGCCGGTGACCGACCCGGCCGCGATGACGGCCAGCGAGACGGTCAGCAGCAGCGACATGGCGGTGACCGTGCGGCGGGAGCCGGCGCGGTGGACCAGTGACCCGGACAGCGGCAGTGCGATCACCGACCCGGCCGCCGTGGCCAGCAGCACCAGGCCGAGCGCGGAGGGGTCCAGCTCCAGCCGGGTGCGCACCTGGGGGATGCGGGAGGCCCAGCTGGCGAAGGCGAACCCGGCGCCGATGAACGCGGCGTAGGTGGCCCGGGTCGCCGCCTGCACCTGGCTCGCGGTGGGTGCCTGGCGGGCGTCGGTGGCGGTCACGGGCTGGCGGGTCCTTCCTCGGTGGGGCGTACGGCCCGGGCGATGATCTCGCGGGTCTGTTCGCGGGAGATCGGCCGGGTGGAGAGCACCTTGTGCATGACCAGGCCCTCGATCAGCGCGTCGACCCCGCGGGAGGTGGTCGGGTCGACGAACCGCTCGAGCACGCTGCGGCTGCGGCGCATCCAGGACTCGGTGATCGTGCGCAGGGCCGGATCGCGGAGCGCGGCGAGGAAGAGCTCGTAGGCCACGGCCCAGTCCCGGTCGTCGGCACCGGCGTCGCCGTGGATCAGGGCGGTGACGGCCTCGACGACGTCGTCGAGGCTGCGGACCCCGGCGAAGTGCGCCTCGTACTTCCCGGCCATCCGTTCGGCGTGCAGGGCGAAGGCCTGCGCGCGCAGGTTGTCCAGGCCGGTGAAGTGGTAGGTCAGCGAGCCCAGCGGGACGTCGGCGGCCGCGGCGATCAGCCGGTGCGTCGTGCCGGCCACCCCGTGCTCGGCGATGACGTCGACGGTCGCCTCGACGATCCGCGTCCGCCGGTCGGGGTCGTGCCGCCGCACCGGACGGTCGGCTGCGGACTGCATGTGTACGACCGTACACATCGATGTGTACGGCTGTACACACTCATGTCCCACGGGGCTTGGCGCGTCGGGTCGGCGCGGCGGTGGCCGGGTCCTCGGGCCAGGGATGGCGCGGGTAGCGACCGCGCAGCTCGCTGCGGACGGCGGGGTAGCCGGTGACCCAGAAACCGGCCAGGTCCGCGGTCGTGGCGACCACCCGGGAAGCGGGGGAGAGCAGCTGCAGGCGCAGCGGGCGGCCGGCGACCACCGGCGCGGCCGCCCAGCCGAAGACCTCCTGCACCCGCACCGACAGCGTGGGCACCTCGGGGTCGCCGTAGTCGATCCGGACCCGTGACCCGGTCGGCACCTCGATCCGCTCGGGCACCAGCTCGTCGAGCCGGCCGGCCAGCTGCCAGGGCAGCAGCGAGCGCAGCGCGGCGACGACGTCGACCCGGGCCAGATCACGGCGGCTG
>JAOPVN010000005.1 GCA_025966175.1 Modestobacter sp.
CGGCTGGAGCTGTCGCTGGCCGACCTGCAGGGGTTCCCCCAGCGCACCGAACGGCTGCCGATCACCTGCGTGGAGGGGTGGAGCTCGACCGCCACCTGGTCCGGCATCCGGCTCGGTGACCTGCTCGAGGAGGCCGGGCTGCCGCGGGACACCGAGGTCACCGTCGAGTCGCTGCAGACCGGCGGCCTCTACCGGGTGTCGACCGTGTCGGCGCCGCACGCGCGCAGCCCGCGCACGCTGCTCGCGCTGCAGCTGGACGGCGAGCCGTTGGCAGCCGACCACGGCTACCCCGTGCGGCTGATCGCCCCCAACCGGCCCGGCGTGATGCAGACCAAGTGGGTAACCCGGGTCGCACCCGGCACGGGCGGGATCGGCTCATGAGCCTCGCCGACGAGGCCGGCCGCGCGACCGATACGCGCGCCGCGGGCCGGGTCCCCGACGACGCGTTTGCCTCCGATCCGCAGCGACCGGCGACGAGTGCGCTGCGCCCCTGGTGGCGGTGGCTGTTCCTGCTGCCCGGCCTGGCCGCCGTCGGCTACGGGGCTCGTGGGCTGCTGACCGCCGGCAGCCGGGTGCCGGCGGACTCGTGGCTGACCTGGTTCATCGGCAGCGCGCTGCTCAACGACCTGGTGATCGCGCCGGTGTGGATCGGGCTGGGCTGGCTCTCGGCCCGGCTGCTGCCCCGTGCCGCGCGACCGGCGGTGGTGGTCGGCGCGGCGCTCAGCGGGGTGCTGACCCTCGTGGCGCTGCCGTTCGTGCTCGGCCGCGGGGCGGACCCGGCCAACCCCTCGTTCCTGCCGCGGAACTACGGCGTCACCCTGCTCGTGCTGGTACTCGCCATCTGGCTGCTCACCGCCGTCGCCGCTCTGGTCGCCGTCCGCCGCGCCCGCCGCTGACCCCTCGTCACACGCCGTTCGTGCGCATCGCACGTGCTGCAGCACGTGCGATGCGCACCAAGAGCGTGCAATGCGGGGCGTGCAATGCGGGGCGAGTGGGCTCAGCCGCGATGGTCGCGGGCGTAGCCGGCGAAGCGACGCAGCGAGAGCCGGACGCCGGCGGCCATCACGGGGCGCACCAGCGGCCAGCCGGCCCGGCCCAGCACGCCGAGCGGGAGGTCGAGCCCCTCGGTCCAGACGAACGTCGACCCGCCGTCCCCCCGTGGTCGCACCTCGAAGGTGCCGGTGCCCCGCACCACCCGGCCGGTGTGCCGGACGTCGACCCGGCGCGGGAACTCCCAGGCGGTGATCAGCATGCTGTCGAGCACGCCGAGCCGACGGCCACCGAGCAGGCCGCGGGGCAGCCGGACGCCGGTCACCGCGGCGAGCCGGCCACCGACCCCCTGCCCGTCGCCCTCGACGGCGCGGACGTCGGTGAGCAGCATCCACTCGCCCTGCCGGTCCCAGTCGACGAGCGCGGCCCAGACCTGCTCCGGCGGGGCGTCCACGTCGACCTGCTCGACCAGCTCAGGCACCGGAACCCCGCTCCTCGTCCGGGCCGGGCACGGGCACCCCGTCGGGGTCGGTGTCCTCCACGTCGGCCCGCTCGCCGGCGAGTTCGGCCTCCCGCTCGGCAGCTCGCTCCGCGGCCCGCTCGACCGCATGGGCACCGTGCGGTCGTTGCCACGTCCCGGCGCGCAGCGCCGCGATCTCGGTGTCCCGCTCGTCGAGCACCAGGGCGAACTGGTCGAGCAGCCAGTCGACCTCGCTCATCCGGTAACCCCGGAAGGCCACCGAGATCCGCAGTGCGCGCACGTCGTCGCCGACCACGGGCCGGTCGTCGGGCAGCTCCACCGGCGAGCGCTCGATCTCGGCCGGCGGCTGGGTCTCCCCGCGCCCCAGCAGCAGCGAGGCGCCCAGGAACAGCAGCCCACCCACCACCAGCAGCCCGAGGACGAACACGAGGCCGGCCACGGTCAGTCGTCGACCGGCGCCGCGTCGGGCACGGGGTCCCCGGGTGGTGCTTCGTTCCCGTTCTGCGCCCGGGCGGCGTCCGCGGCCTGGATCACCCGGACCACCTCGGCGACGTCGTCGGTGAGGTGCAGCAGCTCCAGGTCGCCCGGCCCGACGGTGCCCTGGGCGACCATCGTGTCCCGGATCCAGTCGATCAGCCCCGCCCAGTAGGAGCTGCCGAAGAGGATCACCGGGAAGCGGGTGACCTTGCGGGTCTGCACGAGGGTCAGCGCCTCGAACAGCTCGTCCAGGGTGCCGAAGCCGCCGGGCAGGATCACGAACGCCTGCGCGTACTTCACGAACATCGTCTTGCGCACGAAGAAGTAGCGGAACAGGACGCCGACGTCCACCCACTCGTTGAGCTCCTGCTCGAACGGCAGCTCGATGCCCAGCCCCACCGACACGCCGCCGGCGTCGCAGGCGCCCTTGTTGGCCGCCTCCATCGTGCCGGGGCCGCCGCCGGTGATCACCGCATAGCCGGCGTCGGCCAGCGCCGCCCCCAGCTGCACCGCGGCCTCGTAGTACGCCGAGTCGCGCGGGGTGCGGGCGCTGCCGAACACGCTGACGGCACGGTGCAGCTCGGCGAGCAGCCCGAAGCCCTCCACGAACTCGGCCTGGATCCGCAGGACCCGCCAGGTGTCGTTGTGGGTGTCCAGCCGGCTCCGCCGGTCCAGCAGCCGTTGGTCGGTCGTCGTCCCGTCCATCGCCGGGTCGGTCTCCGCGCCGCGCGTGGTGATCGGGCCGCGGTGCCGGATCGGGCGGCGCCGTCGGCCGTCGTCGGACTGGCTCATGCGTCGCTCCCGCTGAGGTAGGCGATCAGGGCGTCCTCGGCCGGCTGCAACCGGTCGATGCGGACGTGCTCGTCGACGGTGTGGGCCAGGTTGGGGTCACCCGGCCCGTAGTTGAGCGCCGGGATGCCGAAGGCGGCGAAACGGGCGACGTCGGTCCAGCCCAGCTTCGCCCGCGCCGGCTGCCCCACGGCGGCGACGAACGCGGCGGCGGCCGGTTCGGTGAGCCCGGGCAGGGCGCCACCGGAGGTGTCGGTCAGCTCGAGGGTGGCACCTGCGGCCAGCGCCTCGGCGAACACCTCCCGCACGTGCTCGAGGGCCTGGTCCTCGTCGCGGTCGGGGGCGAAGCGGAAGTTGACGGTGACCCGGCAGGAGTCGGGGACGACGTTGCCCGCGACCCCGCCCTCGATCCGCACGGCGTTGAGCCCCTCGCGGTAGGCCAGCCCGTCGATCTCGACCTCGCGGGCCCGGTACCCGGCCAGCGCCGTCAGCACGCCCGCGGCGGCGTGGATCGCGTTGACGCCCAGCCACGACCGGGCGCTGTGCGCGCGCTTGCCGGGCACGGTGAGGACGACGCGCAGCGTGCCCTGGCAGCCGCCCTCGATGACCCCGTCGGTGGGCTCCAGCAGGATCGCCAGGTCGCCGTACAGCCAACCGCGGCGCTCCCGGGCGACCCGGCCCAGGCCGTTGCGGACCGCCTCGACCTCCTCGTTGTCGTAGAAGACGAAGGTGAGGTCGCGGGCCGGCTGGGCGCCGGGGACGCCGAAGCGAGCGGCCAGCCGCAGCATCACCGCGTCGCCGGCCTTCATGTCACTCGTGCCGCAGCCGTAGAGCCGGTCCTCACCGTCGACGGTGTCGATCCGGCTGGGCAGGTTGTCCGCGATCGGCACGGTGTCCAGGTGGCCGGCCAGCACGATCCGGGTGTCCCGGTCGAGGTTGGTGCGGGCCAGTACCGCGTCACCGACCCGTTCGACCTCCAGGCCGTCCAGCCCGCGCAGCGCCGCCTCCACCGCATCGGCCAGCGCCCGTTCCGAGCCGGACACCGAGGGGGTGTCCACCAGTTGGCGGGTCAGGGTGAGGACGTCGGCGGTCAGGTCGAGCTCGGGCAGCGGGTCGCTCACTGCGGCCTCCGCGCTAGCGCTCCTCGGTCGCGTTCGCGACGCTGCTGTGCTGGACGGTGAGCTCGCGAGCTCGCTCACTGCCTCCCGAGCCTAGGTGCCGCCGGTCGCCGCCACCGCCTCGGTAGCGTGGATGGCGTGACGACCGCAGAGCAGACCACCGGTGCCAACGGCGTCGGGCTGGCCACCCTCGCCGCCGACGGGACCGTGCTGGACACCTGGTACCCCGCCCCCTCGTTGAGCGGCGCGGACCAGGGTGAGACCGGCACCCAGCAGATCGGCGAGCTGGAGCTGGGGGGCCTGCTCGGGCCGGACTTCTCCGGGCTGGTGCGCACCGACGACGCCCGCGGTGTCCAGGTGGTCGGCGTCGCCACCACGATCGCCGACCTGAGCCAGCCGCCGGTCGACACCTACGACGTCTACCTGCGGCTCCACCTGCTCTCGCACCGGCTCGTCCGCCCGCACGGGATGAACCTCGACGGCGTCTTCGGGCTGCTCACCAACGTGGCCTGGACCAACGCCGGCCCGGTCGCGGCCACGGACCTGACCCCCACGCGGCGGGCGCGGCTGCGGGCCGCCCACGGGCACCTGACCGTGTTCGGCATCGACAAGTTCCCGCGGATGGTCGACTACGTCGTCCCCGCCGGCGTGCGGATCGCCGACGCCGACCGGGTGCGGCTCGGCGCGCACCTGGCCGAGGGCACCACGGTCATGCACGAGGGCTTCGTGAACTACAACGCCGGGACGCTGGGCCCCTCGATGGTCGAGGGGCGGATCAGCGCCGGCGTCGTCGTCGACGCGGACTCCGACATCGGTGGCGGCGCGTCGATCATGGGCACGCTGTCCGGCGGTGGGA
>JAOPVN010000009.1 GCA_025966175.1 Modestobacter sp.
GAACACGCGGTCGACGCCCAGCAGCGCCGTCCGCAGCGATTCGGGCTCGGCCAGGTCGCCGCGGACGGCCGCCGTCCCCGCTGGAAGGGCGGCGCGCTCGGGATTGCGGCTGACCGGGCGCACCTCCTCGTGTGCCTCGAGAAGCTGGCCGAGGACTTGGCGACCGACCCGTCCGGTCGCCCCGGTCACCAGGATCACGATGCCTCCTTCGCGCGCGCTCAGGGAGCTCAGCGCGTGTCGTCGAACGGCGACACGATGCGGCCCGTGGCCATCATCTGCTCGATGTTGCGCTGCATGGTCTGCGCGTCGTTGAGATGCGGGAACGGCTCGTCCGGCTGCTCGACACCGAGGAAGTCGCAGAGGGGACCCCAGCCTTCGCGGACGTCGAAGACGAGGAGCCGATCGGCGGGCAGGCCCTCCCTGACCGCCGCCGCGTGCCGGTGGAACGCCGCCACGGCCGCCTCTTCGTCGGTCATGTCCATCCCGAAGTGCCAGTCGGGACCGAACATCGATCGGCCGATGGTGTCCATCACGGGGGTCAGCCGCCGCATCCCGTCCATGACGCCGGCGGCCTGCCCCGGCAGCTCTCCCCGGTGGTTCAGGGCGGCCCCGCGGGCGATCAGCCACCGGAAACTGACGAACCAGCCGTGCGGATCACGCACGGTCAGGATGACCTTGGCCTCCGGGAAGGCCGCGGCCTGCTCACGCCAGAAGTGGCTGGCAGGCCAGTCCTGTGTGGCCCGATAGCCGGCGAGCACGCGGCCCCAGTCCAGCGGCTGACCGGTGGCAGCCGGTAGCCATCGGTCGACGTGACCGGGGTGCGTGATGATCTCGAACATGTGGTAGCAGGGGCCGAAGCCGAGCCGCTCCAGCGCGGCCTTCGTCGATGACGTCCCGGTACGCGGCAGCCCCGCGCCGATCACCTGCAGCATGTCCCGTCCCTACCCCCGGTGCCGGCGGCACATGTGGCTGGTCCGTCGCTGCGGTCCGGGAACATCCTCCTCGGCGGTGCCGCGAGGAGACTGGAGCCCTGGTCGCGGAGCCGGCTGCTCGGGGTGGCGGCGTTCGAGCGCGCCCGTGAGCCGCTCCGCCGCGGCCTCGGAGGCCCCTCCCCGGCGGGGACGCGGGCCGACAGTTGAGCCGCGGCGACGCGGTCAGCGGACGGGTCGATGAGCGGCCGACGGCGCCGAACTCGCCTGACAGCCGATACGGAAGCGACCCCCGACCCGTCAGTGGGTCGGGGGTCGTTCCGGTGTGGGCTCGGCCCGCGCCCGCACTCCGCGAGCCGGGGCCCGTCAAACCTCCAGCGGCTGGCCGGGCTGGAGGCTGCGTCCCGGGTGGCTCACGCCCCCCGGTAGTTGACGTGAACGTGGTCCCTGTGGTTGGCCGTCGCGCTCCCGCGATCCGCCATCTGTGTCCAGGAGCCGGTCGGCGAGGTGAGGATCTTCTGCTGCCAGATGATGTAGTCCACGCCGAGCTCGTTCCAGTGGGCGACGTGGTACCGGACGACCGCGTCACCGAGAGCGGCGTCGGGGCCGACCATGTAGTCCAGCGCCAGCCCGGACGGGTGGCCCTTCGGGTCGACGGCGCTGGCGCGGGTGCCGCCGATGGCGATGCCGGCGACGCCGGGCACGTTGGCGGCGACCGCGTTGGCGGCGGCCTGCGCCTGAGGCTTCACGGTTCCCGCGCTGTTCGTGATGTGCGCGGCGGCGCTGGCCGTGGCGGCGACGGGGGTCACCGCAACGGCGGCGGGGGCTGCCGCAACGGCGGGGGCTGCCGCGGCCGGAGCGGGTTGCTCGGACCCGGAGGTCACCAATACCTGACCCGGGGTGATGAGGTTCGGGTTGCTGCCGATGACCCCGGCGTTGCGCTGGTACAGCGCGCGCCACGACTGGCTGTGGGCGGCGGCGATCTTCACCACCGTGTCACCGCGCTTGACCGTGTAGTCGCCCGCCGGGGCGGGGTGGCGGCCGTTGGTGTCGGCGTTGTCAGCTTGAGCCGTCGCCGGGGCAGCGCTCGGCTGCTCGGCAGCAGGGGCCGGTGCCGGTGCCTTGGCGGAGGCCGCGGTGCTGCCGCCCGTCAGGTTCTTCCCGCAGGTCGGCCATGCGCCGATCCCCTGCGCGGCGAGCACCTTTTCGGCGACATCGACCTGCTGGGCGGAGGTCGCCAGGTCCGCGCGGGGTGCGAGGGCGGTGCCCCCGTATCCGGCCCAGGTCTCCTGGCTGAACTGCAGCCCGCCGAAGTAGCCGTTGCCGGTGTTGATGCCCCAGTTCCCGCCGGACTCGCACTGGGCCACACCGGTCCAGTCGTGGGTAGTGGCGGCTTGCGCCGGGGAGCTCAGGACGCCGAGTCCGACGACCGTGGCGCCCGCCACGACGGGGACCCCGGCGATCGCCTTCTTGGTGCGGACATAGCGCGGCGCACGATGTTTGGCCATGGTGATTCTCCGATCACCGCCGGCGAGGTGAGCTGTCGGGTTCGGGCGATCGGTGCCCGGCCGCGGTGCGCGGCTTCACCCCGAGGCGCGCGTGGCGCGCCGTGGACGTGGGTCCCCCACCCCTGCCCTGAGTTCTCGGGATGGCAACCGGTGGGCAGGGTTGGGCGGGCCGGCGCCGCGTCGTGTTAGCTCAACGCAGCTAAAACGCTACGTCCAGTTATGTGCATTGTCGCCGAGATGCACGTCACGGTTCGTGGCCTCCCGGTACCTGTCGGCGGACTTCGCCGACTGCTTCGCGTTGGAGTGCGAGGCGTTGCGGTACGTCCGCGACGAGATGGGGCTGACCAACGTCAAGCCAACGTCAAGATCATGATCCCGTTCGTCCGGACCGTGGCGGAGATCGAGGGCGTGGTGCGGCTGCTGGGCGAGCACGGTCTGCGCCGCGGGGAGAACGGTCTCTCCGTCGTGATGATGTGCGAGCTGCCCTCCAACGCGCTGCTCGCCGGGGACTTCCTCGAGCACGTCGACGG
>JAOPVN010000054.1 GCA_025966175.1 Modestobacter sp.
GCGTCGACGGCAGCCCTCATACCGGGCCCGTGCCCGCGCTGACCCCAGTGGGCCTGCGGCGGACGCTGGCCGTCCGGCCGCCACACCCCCGCATCGCCTGCATTGCACGCCGTTCCTCCGCGTTGCACGCGCTGCAGCACGTGCAACGCGGAGGAAGAGCGTGCAATGCGGGGCCCGGGGCCGCACCAGCCGCGGATGCGAGGGCTGGAGTGGGCGCGTCGTGGCGGCGCTGCCAACCCTGGGGCGGGCGCCGAGGGCCTGTGGTGCCCACGCCCGGACAGCACCGTGATCACCCCGGGCTGGGCGTGGTCATCCGGTGAGGATGAGCACCACCAGGCCGAGGTGATCGAGGGAGCCGGAAAGCGGGCACACCCCGCAACGCAGCAGGGACCCCGGCGGACGATGCCGCCGGGGCCCCTGCTGGTGCTGCTGTGCGCTGGGTCAGTCGCGCGGGTCCTGCGGCCGGCCGCCGTCGGACGGACGACCACCCTCGGAGGGGCGACCGGAGCCGGTCAGCTCGCGGTCCGCACGCTCGGCCTCGAGACCGCGGGCCTCGAGCTCGGCCTGCCGCTGCACCGCGGCCGGCACCTCGATCGGCTTGAAGAAGCCCCGGACCGCACGGCGGGCGCCGCCGACCTGGTTCATCTTCTTCGGCACCGAGGCGCCGCCGTAGGAGAGCTGACCGTGACCGTGGGCGTCGACCGGGCCCAGCGGCTGGTGGACCTCGATGAACTCACCGCTGGGCAGCCGACGGATGACACCGGTCTCGATGCCGTGCTCGAGCACCTCCCGGTCGTGCCGCTCCAGGCCCAGGCAGAGCCGGTAGGTGGCCCAGTAGGCGATGGGGGGCAGGACCAGGAAACCGATGCGGCCGAACCAGGTCATCGCATTGAGGCTGATGTCGAACTTGTCGGCGATCAGGTCGTTGCCACCGGAGATCCACAGCACGATGTAGGCCGTGAGCGCCATGGCGCCCAGCGAGGTCCGCACCGGGACGTCGCGCGGACGCTGGAGCAGGTGGTGGCTGGCGGTGTCCCCGGTGAGCTTGCGCTCGATGATCGGGTAGAGCGCGAGCGCACCGAACATCAGGCCCGGGATGCCGAGGGCGCCCCAGAGGACCGGCGGGATGTGGTAGCCCCACAGGTTGATCTCCCACGGCGGCATGAGTCGGGCGCCACCGTCGATGAAGCCGATGTACCAGTCCGGCTGGGACCCGGCCGAGACCTGCGCCGGGTTGTAGGGACCGAACAGCCAGATCGGGTTGATCTGGACGAGGCCACCGAGGGCCGCGCAGAGACCGAACACGATGAACAGCAGCGCCGTCGCCTTGCCGGCGAAGGTCGGGAACAGTCGGTTCCCGACGACGTTGTGCTCGGTCCGCCCCGGCCCGGGGAACTGCGTGTGCTTCTGCTTCACCAGGATCAGCAGGTGCATCGCGATGAGCGCGAGCAGGACCGCCGGGATGATCAGCACGTGCAGGATGTAGAGCCGGCCGATGATCAGCTCGCCGGGGAAGTCCCCGCCGAAGACGGTGAAGTAGACCCAGGTGCCGATCACGGGGATCGAGAGGAACACCGCCGAGAAGATCCGCAGCCCGGTGCCGGAGAGCAGGTCGTCGGGGAGGGTGTACCCGGCGAAGCCCTCGAGCAGGGCCAGGACCAGCAGGCCGATGCCGATGAACCAGTTGGTCTCACGCGGCCGGCGGAACGCACCGGTGAAGAAGATGCGCAGCAGGTGCACGCAGATCGAGGCCACGAACAGCAGTGCGGCCCAGTGGTGCATCTGCCGGATCATCAGCGCGCCGCGGACGTCGAACACCATGTTCAGCGTCGAGTCGTAGGCCGCGGACATGGAGACGCCGCGCAGCGGGGCGTAGGACCCGCCGTACACGACCTCCTTCATCGACGCGTCGAAGAAGAAGGTCAGGTAGGTGCCCGACAGCAGCAGGACGATGAACGAGTAGAGCGCGATCTCCCCGAGCAGGAACGACCAGTGGTCGGGGAAGACCTTGTTCAGGGTGCGCCGGAGCGGTCCCGCGACGATCAGCCGGTCGTCGACCTCGTAGGCGGCCTTGCCGACGAGCGTCGTCGGTTGTCCGGGGCCAGGCACTGTGTTGGCGGCCATCAGCCGAGCCTCCCGATGTTCCAGAACGACGGTCCGACCGGCGCGTTGAAGTCACTGCGTGCCGTGAAGTAGCCCTCATCATCCACGGTGATGGGGAGCTGGGGGAGCGATCGCGTGGCCGGGCCGAAGACCGGCTTGGCGCCGTCCGTCACGTCGAACTGCGACTGGTGGCACGGGCACAGGATGCGGCCGGTCTCCTGCTCGTACAGCGACAACGGACAGCCGGCGTGCGTGCAGATCTTGGAGTAGGCGACGTAGTCCCCGTACCCGAAGTCCTCCTGGCCGGCCGGGGCCACCAGGTTCGCCAGCTGGTCGGGACGGAGCCGGATCAGCATGAGGGCGGCGTCGGCGGCGCGCTGGCCGCCCGGCACGGCCGGGAACACGGTGGCCAGCGAGCCGGCCTGCTGGTCCCCGGGGCGGATCGGGGTGCCGTCCTCGCGGAGCAGTCGGACCCCGTTGGCCCAGGGCGTGGTGCCCAGCGGGTTGCCGGTGTTCGGGTTCTTCAGGAAGCCACCGAGGGGTGCGATCAGCATGGCGCCGAACGCGGCACCCATCAGGCCGAGCGTCCGCTTGAGCATCTTGCGCCGCGGCAGACCCGAGTTCTCCAGCGCGTTGAGCAGCGTGGCGCCGGTGGTGACCCGGTCGAAGTGCGAGCCGTCGTGCTTGTCCTGCACCGCGGTCTCGTGCGGCAGGAGCTTCTTGACATAGAGGACCAGCGCGATGCCGATCGAGATCATCGCCAGGCCGAAGCTCGCGCCGAGCATCGGGGTGTAGAGAGCACTCCAGGTGCTGCCGCCGACCCGCCACTCCCAGGAGGGCAGGAACCAGCCCGAGCCCGCGTAGATGACCAGGAAGATCAGCGCGAACAGGGCGGCCAGGGCGAACCACGTGGTGACCTGGCGGGTGTACTTCCTGTCCAGCGGGGAGCCGGGCGGAGGCGTCGGATCGACGTGCAGGACCTCGACGCCGTCGTAACGGGCACCCAGCCGGTCCAGCGCGGTGCGGTCCAACGCCGCGAGCCGCTCCGGGGTGTACTCGTCGTCCGGACCGCCGTGCAGCGGGCCCGGTTCGTCCGCGCCGCCGGCGGAGCCGGGGCGGGAATGGTCGGTCGTCGTCACGCCTTCGTCCCCATCCAGAAGATCCCGAACAGCAGGGCGCCGATGCCGACGACCCAGATGACCAGGCCCTCCGCGACCGGGCCGACCCGGCCGATGCCGGCGCCACCGGGGTCGGCCGAGGCCTTGATGGTCTGCACGTAGTTGATGACCGCGCGCTTCTCGTCCGGGGTGAGCTGGTTGTCACCGAAGACCGGCATGTTCTCCGGGCCGGACAGCATCGCGGTGTAGATCGTCAGGTCGTCGGCCTCACGCAGCGACGGTGCGCGCTTGCCGGAGGAGAGGGCGCCGCCCTCGCCCACGAAGTTGTGGCACTGGGCGCAGTTGAGCCGGAAGAGCTCGCCGCCCTGCGCCAGGTCACCCGCGCGCAGGTCGCCGGAGGGCAGCGTCGGCCCGCCACCGTTCTGCTGGATGTAGGCCATCAGCTGGTCGATCTCCTGCTCGGAGAAGATCGGCGGGCGCTCGGCGGCCTGCGCCTCCTGGCGGACCAGCGGCATGCGGCCGGTGTGCACCTGGAAGTACACGGCGGCCTCGCCGACCCCGATGAGGGAGGGACCGCGGTCCTGCACGCCCTGCAGGTTCGACCCGTGGCAGGTGATGCAGCTGCGGGTGTAGAGCTCCCGGCCGGCTTCGACGGCGTTGGACGCGGTGCCGGTGGAGTCGTCGGCAGCGCTGGCGCCGGGTGCCAGGGCGGAGTAACCCACCCCGGTCAGCACCAGGGCGGCCATCAGGCCGGCGACGTTCGCCAGGCGGCGACGTTGCTTGGACCGGCGCCGGTCCCGCGCCGCAGCGGCTGGGGTGCCGGCGGCCGGGCGACGGCGGCGCAGCCGGTGGCTGCCGCCTTCGAGAGGGGCTTCGGACGAGGCGTTCGGAGTGGACACCCGGTTCCCTACGTGATGAGGTAGATCGTGATGTAGTGTCCGACCCACTCGTCGTCGACGTAGTGCCAGTAGTAGGACTCGACGATCGC
>JAOPVN010000087.1 GCA_025966175.1 Modestobacter sp.
GCCGAGGGCGAGCAGCCGGTTGGCCAGCGAGCCAGTGGCGATCGCCCACAGCGGGTGCGCGCGCATCGCGCCGGCCTCTGCGACCGCGGCCACGACGGCGGCGATCGTCGTCCGCAGGTCGCCGGCCACGTCCAGGCCGCTGCCCGCGCACGTCGTCGCGCCGACCGGGGTGTGCCCGGCCAGGACGTGCAGCCGGGTGTCCTCCAGCCGCGCCGAGAGGCCGACGCCGGTCACCAGGCCGGCGAGCGCCGGGGTGAACAGCACGCTGGAGACCGAGTACCACCAGACGGTGGCCAGCACCCGGCGGTCCTCGGTGCGCTGCCGGGCCGCGCGGTCGGTGAGCACCTGCGCCGTCCACGCCGGATCGGCCAGCAGCACCCCGGGGACGACGGACGCCGACGGCGGCGCGAGCAACCCGAGCGCGGCAGCTCCGGGCACCCGGCCCGCGACCCGCCGCTGCGCCCCGTCGTCCGTCACTCCCCCAGTCTGCCGAGCCGTCGTTCGGTTGCCGCGCGCCCCCGGACCTGACGGGCACGTGACCGGGGCCATAGGTTGTGTCTCGGAAACTGCGCCGCGGACTCGAGGCGGCGCCCGGAACCCCGGAGGTGCGCATGAGCGAGACGACGGACGAGCAGAGCCTGGCCAGCCGACTGCCCGAGGGCGGTTTCCCGCCGCCGCCGGAGCTGGCCGCCCAGGCCAACGTCGGGCCCGACGTCTACGAGCGCGCCGACGCCGACCGGGTCGGCTTCTGGGAGGAGCAGGCCCGCCGGCTGGACTGGGTCGAGCCCTGGGACCAGGCCCTGGACTGGAGCAACCCGCCGTTCGCCAAGTGGTTCGTCGGCGGCAAGCTGAACGTCGCGGTGAACTGCGTGGACCGGCACGTCGACGCCGGGCACGGCGATCAGGTCGCCTACCACTGGATCGGCGAGCCCGGCGACACCCGCACGATCACCTACGCCGAGCTCAAGGACGAGGTCTGCCGAGCGGCCAACGCGCTCATCGAGCTCGGTGTGCAGGCCGGCGACCGGGTGGCGATCTACCTGCCGATGATCCCGGAGGCGGTGATCTCGATGCTGGCCTGCGCCCGGATCGGCGCCGTCCACATGGTGGTCTTCGGCGGCTTCTCCCCCGACGCGCTGGCCAGCCGGATCACCGACGCCGACGCGAAGGTCGTGATCACCGCCGACGGCGGCTACCGGCGCGGAGCGCCGAGTGCGCTCAAGCCCAACGTCGACGAGGCGCTGACCAAGACCGAGGGCGTCCGCAGCGTCCTGGTCGTCAAGCGCACCGAGCAGGACGTCGAGTGGACCGAGGGCCGCGACGTCTGGTGGCACGACCTGGTCACCGGCCAGTCGACCGAGCACGAGGCGGAGGCGTTCGACGCCGAGCACCCGCTCTACATCATGTACACGTCCGGGACGACGGCGAAGCCCAAGGGCATCCTGCACACCTCCGGCGGCTACCTGACCCAGGTCGCCTACAGCCACTGGGCCGTCTTCGACATCAAGCCCGACACCGACGTCTTCTGGACCGCCGCCGACGTCGGCTGGGTCACCGGCCACAGCTACATCGTCTACGGCCCGCTCGCCAACCGGGCCACCTCGGTCATGTACGAGGGGACGCCGGAGACCCCGCACCGCGGCCGCTGGTGGGAGATCATCCAGGAGTACAAGGTCACCATCCTGTACACCGCGCCCACCACGATCCGCACGTTCATGAAGTGGGGCCCGGAGGTGCCGGCCGGGTTCGACCTCTCCTCGCTGCGGCTGCTGGGCTCGGTCGGTGAGCCGATCAACCCCGAGGCCTGGCTCTGGTACCACGAGCACATCGGTGGCGGCCGCTGCCCGATCATGGACACCTGGTGGCAGACCGAGACCGGCGCCCACATGATCACTCCGCTGCCCGGCGTCACCACGCTCAAGCCGGGCTCGGCCCAGCGCCCGCTGCCGGGCATCGCGGCCAGCGTGGTCGACGAGGAGGGCAAGCCGATCGAGCCCGGCGCCACCGGGTACCTCGTGCTCACCGAGCCGTGGCCGGCGATGCTGCGCACCATCTGGGGCGACGACGAGCGGTACAAGGACACCTACTGGAGCCGGTACGGCGAGGGCGTCTACTTCGCCGGCGACGGGGCCAAGCTCGACGAGGACGGCGACATCTGGCTGCTCGGCCGCGTCGACGACGTCATGAACGTCTCCGGGCACCGGATCTCGACCACCGAGGTCGAGTCGGCGCTGGTCAGCCACCCGACCGTGGCCGAGGCGGCAGTCGTCGGCGCCACCGACGCGACCACCGGGCAGGGCATCGTGGCGTTCGTCATCCTGCGCGGGGACGCCGTCGACTCCGGCGAGGAGCTGGTGAAGACCCTGCGCCTGCACGTCCGCAAGGAGATCGGGCCGATCGCCAGCCCTCGGCAGATCATGGTCGTCGCCGAGCTGCCCAAGACCCGCTCGGGAAAGATCATGCGCCGGCTGCTCCGGGACATCGCGGAGAACCGGGAACTGGGCGACGTCACCACCCTGACCGACTCCTCGGTGATGGACCTGATCAGCTCCAAGCTCCCCGCCGCACCCAGCGAGGACTGAAGAAGGGCCCCCTCCTGGGTCCCGTCGCACGCTCGGGCACGCCCTGGAGGGGGCCATCCGACGCTCGAGGAGGCCACGGAGGGGGCCTCGGGCGGTCCCGGGACGGCGGCCGCGGCGATCATGCGGCACGATGCCCCGAGGAACGCGTCGCACCCGGCGCCGATCAGGGAGGAGCCACCCGTGGCCCACAGTGTCTCGACGCCGACGACCCAGTCGCTGGCGGGCCGGCCCGCGGGCCCCGCCGAGCCCTCGGTCGGCACGCTCGCCAAGAGCGCGATGGCCGACATGTCCACGCTGATCCGCTCGGAGATCGAGCTGGCCAAGGCCGAGGTCGGCACCTCGGTCAAGCGCGGCGGGATCGGTGCGGCGTCCTTCGCCGTCGCCGGGGTCATGGCCGCCTTCGCGGCGATCTTCTTCTTCATCGCGCTGGCCGAGTTCCTCACCTGGCTGGGGCTGACCCGATGGATCTCCTACCTGATCGTCTTCGCCTTCCTGCTGCTGCTCGCCGGGCTGGCCGGCTTCATCGGCTACCGCCAGGTGAAGAAGATCAAGAAGCCGGAGAAGACGCTCGAGACGCTGTCGGACCTGCCCGACGTCATGCGCCGCGAGGCCCCCGGGCAGCGGCAGCACGACCTGCCGGTGGTCCGCAACGGCCAGGTCGTCCGGCAGGACCCGCACGCCCGCCTGCGCTGAGCGCGCATGAGTGATCCCCAGGCGGGGCAGCCCGACGCCACCAGCGTCCTGTTCCCCGGTCCCTGGGCGCACCGCGACGTCTCGGCCAACGGGGTGCGGCTGCACGCCGCGGAGGCCGGTGAGGGCCCGCTGGTCCTGTTGCTGCACGGGTTCCCGCAGTTCTGGTGGGCCTGGCGCCACCAGCTGACCGGGCTCGCCGCGGCGGGCCTGCGGGTGGTGGCCCCGGACCTGCGCGGCTACGGGGCCAGCGACAAGCCCCCGCGCGGCTACGACCTGCCCACCGCCGCCGCTGACGCCGCGGCCATCGTCCGCGCGCTGGGCGAGCAGGAGGCGGTCGTGGTCGGCTCGGACTGGGGCGGCCTGGTGGGGTGGACCATGGCCGCCCTGCACCCCCGCAGCGTCCGCCGGCTGGTCGTCGTCTCCGCGGCCCACCCCCGTCGGCTGCGCGCCTCGGTGGCCGACGCCCGCCAGCGCCGCGCGCTGGCCTACGCACTGCGCTTCCAGCTGCCCCGGCTCCCCGAGTGGCGGCTGACCCGGGCCGACGACGACCCGGTCGCCGACCTGATGCGCCGCTGGACCGGGCCGTCGTGGGAGCAGACCGCCGACTTCGCCGAAGCGGTCGCGCGGTACCGCTCGGCGTCCCGCATCCCGCAGGCCGCGTACGGGGCGATGGAGTACTACCGCTGGGCCGGCCGCTCGCAGCTGCGCCCGGACGGGCTGCGCTTCGCCCGGCGGATGGCCGCGCCGGTCACCGCGCCGACGCTGCAGCTGCACGGCGCGCTGGACCCCTACGTGCTGCCCTCGACCGCGCGCGGGTCCGACCGCTACGTGGCCGGGGCCTACGAGTGGCGCGAGCTGCCCGGCGTGGGGCACTTCCCGCACGAGGAGGCGCCCGAGGAGGTCACCGCCGCCATCGCCGCCTGGGC
>JAOPVN010000111.1 GCA_025966175.1 Modestobacter sp.
CGATCGTCAACGCCGGACACGTCCTCCCGCTGCGACTGCGCAACGGCCGGGTCGAGGAGGTCGAGCTGCGTATCGAGCCGCCCTTCGGTGTCGTGCCCGGCAAGTCCTTCGAGACGCAGCCCTTCCCCCTAGAGCCCGGCGACCGGATCATCTTCCTCACCGACGGCATGCAGGAACGCAACGCGGTCGACCTCGACGTCGCCAAGGCGCTGGCCGACACCGCCGACCTGCACCCCCGGGAGGTCGTCCACGCCCTCGGTGCCGCCGTGCTGGACGAGACGGGGGGCGACCTCCGCGACGACGCCACGATGATCTGCCTCGACTGGTACGGCGGGCCGCCGCGCGGGCGCACCGCCGAACAGGGAGCCGACCCGGACCGCGCCTCGGCGCCCGCCTGAGCCGGACGCCGGGAGGTCTCCGACCACATCCCGGTAACCTCGGACTGCGATGCGCATCGACCGGGCCGGCTGGCCCTTCCTCGCCGTGCCACTCGGCCCCGCGGCGGCGCTCTCCGTCCTGGGCCGGATGACCGGCCGCCGGTGGGCCCGCCTCGCGGCGTGGCCCTTCCTCGGCCTGTCGGCCTACATGACGCTCTTCTTCCGCGACCCCGATCGCCGCTGCGACGTCGTCCCCCCGGCCGCGGACGAGGTCCTGTCCCCCGCCGACGGCGTGGTCATGGTGGCCGGCGAGCCGCAGCCCGGGGTTGCGCCCGAGGGCGACTGGCAGCAGGTCAGCGTCTTCCTCTCCGTGGTCGACGTGCACGTCAACCGCGCGCCCTACCGGGGTGAGATCACCGAGTACAGCTACCAGCCGGGCAGCTTCCTCGCCGCCTACCGCAAGGAGAGCGCGCACCGGAACGAGCGGAGCGAGCTGTGGGTGCGCGACGGCGACCGCACGGTGGTCTTCCGGCAGATCGTCGGAGTGCTGGCCCGCCGGATCGTCACCCGGGTCGGCGTCGGTGCCCAGGTGGCCACCGGTGAGCGGGTCGGGCTGATGAAGTTCGGGTCCCGGATGGACGTCTTCGTGCCGCGCGGGTGCACGGTCACCGTCACGCAGGGGCAGCGGGTGCGGGGCGGCGAGACCGTCATCGCCCGCTGGACCGCGCCCAGCTGAGGAGTCGACGGATGCCGGGCAGGCGCACGACCACCGTGGAGTTCGTCCGTGGCTCGGTCCGCGGCGGGCGACGGCGGGCACGCTCGTGGTTGCCGAGCCTGTTCACCCTCGCCAACATGATGTGCGGGTTCGGCGCGATCCTGGTCGCCTTCCGCGGCGAGTACCGGCTGGCCTGCCTGCTCATCGCGCTGTCGGTCGTGTTCGACATCGCCGACGGCGCGGTCGCCCGGCTGGTCGGCGCCGTGTCGCCGTTCGGTCTGCAGTTCGACTCGCTGGCCGACCTGGTCTCCTTCGGCCTGGCGCCTTCGCTGCTGGTCTTCGCGCTGTTCTCCGACGGACGCGACGAGCTGGACGCGCTGGGCTGGATCGCCTGCTTCCTGTGGGTGGCGTGCGCGGCGATCCGGCTGGCCCGGTTCAACACCACGATCGACCCGACCGCGGACAAGCGGTACTTCACCGGCCTGCCCAGCCCGGGCGCGGCGGGAGTGGTGCTGGCCAGCGTCTTCGCGTTCGCCGACCAGATGCAGGGCCGCGACCGGCTGTGGATGCTGCTGGTGGTCGTCGTCCCCGGCCTGCTGATGATCAGCAACGTCCGCTACCGGTCGTTCCGCTCGCTGGTCAGCCCCAAGAGCGGGAAGCCCTATGGTCTGGTCGTCGCCGTGCTGCTGGTCGTGGTCGGGCTGCTCACGGTGCCGACGGTGACCTGCTGCGTGGTGGCCTACAGCTACCTGGTCTCACCACTGTTCATGCCCGTGCTGACCCCGCTGGGCCGGCTCGTCCCGGCGCGGCTGAAGGAGGTGTTGTCGTGACGGTGCGACCGGTGCGCCCCGACGACGTCCCCACCGTGCTGCGGCTGGTCCGCGAACTGGCCGCCTACGAGCAGGCCGAGCACGAGGCGCTGATGACCGCCGAGCAGCTGTCCGCGGCGCTCTTCGGCCCGTCCCCGGCGCTGTTCGGGCACGTCGCCCTGGCCGGGGACGGCGAGATCGCCGGCTTCGCGCTGTGGTTCCTGAACTTCTCCACCTGGCGCGGCACGCACGGCGTGCACCTGGAGGACCTCTACGTCAGCCCCGACCACCGGGGCACGGGCCTGGGGCGGGAACTGCTGCGGACGCTGGCGGAGGAGTGCCTCGACCGGGGCTTCTCGCGGCTGGAGTGGTCGGTGCTGGACTGGAACGCGCCGTCGATCGAGTTCTACAGAGCTGCCGGCGCGGTGCCGATGGACGAGTGGACGGTGTTCCGGCTGACCGGCGACGCGCTCACCCGCTTCGCCGCCGCCCGGCGCTGACCACCCGACGCACCACCGAGCACCACCGACCTCCCGAGGAGACGACGGCGTGACGACCGAGCGCGGCGAGTCCCAGTGCTGGCTGACCGACATGGACGGCGTGCTGGTGCACGAGGGCCATGCCCTGCCGGGGGCCGCGGACTTCCTGGCCCGGCTGGTGGAGCGCAACCGCCGCTTCCTGGTGCTGACCAACAACTCGATCTTCACCCCACGGGACCTCGCCGCCCGACTGTTCCGCAGCGGCCTGGAGGTGCCCGAGGAGTCGATCTGGACCTCGGCGCTGGCGACGGCGGACTTCCTGTCCTCCCAGCTGCCCGGCGGCTCGGCCTACGTCATCGGTGAGGCCGGGCTGACCACGGCGCTGCACGAGTCGGGTTACACGCTCACCGACACCGCCCCCGACTACGTGGTGCTCGGGGAGACCCGCAACTACTCCTTCGAGGCGATCACCCGGGCGATCCGACTGGTGGGGGACGGCGCGCGGTTCATCGCCACCAACCCCGACGTCACCGGGCCCTCGCCCGAGGGCCCGCTGCCGGCCACCGGCTCGGTCGCCGCGATGATCACGAAGGCCACCGGCGCGGAGCCCTACTTCGTGGGCAAGCCGAACCCGATGAGGTTCCGCAGCGCGATGAACCGGATCGAGGCGCACTCGGAGTCCACCACGATGATCGGTGACCGGATGGACACCGACGTCGTCGCCGGCATCGAGGCGGGGCTGGAGACGGTGCTGGTGCTCACCGGTTCGACCCGGGCCGAGGACGTCAGCCGCTTCCCGTTCCGGCCCAGCCGCATCCTGCCCTCGATCGCCGAGGTCATCGACCTCGTCTGAAAGGACCCCGCTGCCCCC
>JAOPVN010000182.1 GCA_025966175.1 Modestobacter sp.
GGTGCTGCCCGCGCCGACGGCGTTGGTGAAGACGAGGGTGCGACCGAAGCCGGTCAGCCGGGAGAGCAGGGTCAGCACCGAGATGAGCAGCGCCGCGCCTGCCGCGCCCTGGAGGACGCGCCGCGCGGTCACCGTCGTCCGCCGCGGGGGTGCGGGACCTGGAGCCTGTGCGGCGGCATCGTCACGCCCGACGGCGGCCGAGCCGGTCCAGCTCGCGCAGGCCGGGGGTCGACTCGATCACCTGGGTGAAGCTGACCTTCTCACTGGCCAGGGTGAGCGCGGTGACGACGGCCAGCAGAGCGGCCCGGAGGCCGCGTCCGGGCAGCGCGGCAAGCCGCAGGCCGAGCAGGGCACCGATGGCGTTGGCGCCGCAGTCCCCCAGCATCACCCGCTCGGCGAGATCGGCGGGGAGCATGCCCAGCGTCGCGCCCAGCGGACCGGCGACCAGGCCGCCGGTGGGCCCGCCGAGGGTGGCGCCGGCGAGGAGGGCGGCGGCCTTGCCGGCCCGGCCGGGGCGCAGATCGAGCAGGTTGACCAGGTTCGCCGTCCCGGCGACCAGACCGGTGGTGAGCACGCCGTCGACCAGCGCTCCGCCGGCCGACCCGCTCCCCCGTCGGGTCAGCAGCGCGGCGACCGCCGCGGCGGCACCGATCCCGGCGACCTTCACCGCCCCGGCGGAGACCCGGCCCTGCCGCAGCGCGGCCAGGTGACCGGCCAGGCCCTTGTCCCGGGCCTGCTCCGGCCGGGCGCCGGCGAGGTCGTCGTAGCCGCCGACGACGCCCGCGACCGCGCCCACTACGACGGCAGCGGCCCGCTGTCCGGCCGGGGCACCGACGGCCGCGGTGGCCGTGGCGGCGGCGGCGAGCACCGGCCCGCCCAGCAGGGTCACCGGACGGCGGGCGTAGTTGGTGCGGCGCCACGGCGCTCCGGCGTCCCGGGCGGTCAGCTCGGCGGCACCGGCCAGGCCGAGCCGGGCGGCCAGTCCACCGGCCACCACCAGGCCGGCGCGCCGGCCCGCGCCGCTGCTGGAGCCCATCCGGGAGCTCACGAGGCCGGCGGCGGGACCGGCTGGGCGTCCTTGCCCACGCCGTACTCCCCCGAGGTGTTCCGGCCCTCGGCGGCCAGCGCCAGGACGGTGCTGATCCGCCCTGCCGCGGTGGTCACGTTGTCGACGCTCGACACGATCGAGGTGGCAGCCTGGTCGTTGCGGACCACCTCCACCAGGCCGCCGTTCCCGGCCGAGGCCAGGTCGCCGGCGACGACGACACCGGATCCCTGGTCGTCCAGGGCCGTGGCCAGCTGGACCAGGGCGGTGGTCCTGGTGTCGCTGACGGTGCCGGCGGTGAGGACGACGGCGAAGTCCGCCGGGCTGACCGAGGAGGTGTCCCGGCTCAGCACCCCGAGCTCCTCGAGCCCGGCGAGCACGGTGGAGGTGTCCGTCGGGCTGGGCGCGATCCCCGTGCCCGGGCTGCCCGGGCCGGGGACCATCAGCACCTGGGCGAGCACCGAGGCGACCCGCTCGTCGGGGTCGGTGGTGCTCGGCGAGCTGATCACCGTGGCCGGGATGCCGGGGCCGCTGAGGAAGCTGTCCAGCGTCCCCTCGGTCGAGGAGTCCGCGTAGGCGTCGGTGAGCCGGATCGTGCCCGTCACCGTCGCGCCCGCGCTGCCCGCCAGCGCGGTCAGCCCCTCGACCACCGCGGTGTCGACGTCGGGGCTGGTGACGACCAGCACGATGCTGCGGCCGGAGAGAGTGCCGTGCACCAGCGTGGGGCCGACGGCTTCGTCGAAGCCGCCGACGTCGTTGAGCTGGGTCTGCAGCAGCTGGGTCTGGTCCTCCAGCGACCGCTTGTCGTCCTGCAGCGCGGTGACCTGGCCCTGCAGGTTGTCCGTCAGCGGGCCGTTGAGCTGGGTGGTGCCGATGACGATGCCCAGCGCCACGGCCAGGAACACCGCGATCAGCGAGACGAGGTGGTAACGGAAGTCGATCACGTGAAGAGGTTCTCCAGCCAGAACACGAAGCTGTCCCATTGGTCGACGAGCAGGTCGAAATAGATGTGGCTGGCCGTGGAGACCGCCAGGGCCGCCGTGATCGAGACCAGCGCGGCCAGCACGAGCAGGACCAGGGCCAGGGTGGAGATGCGACTGCGGTAGAGCCGGCTCACGCCCTTCGCGTCGACGAGCTTGCCGCCCAGCCGCAGCCGGGTGAGGAAGGTCGACGCCATGCCGCCGCGGCCCTTGTCCAGGAACTCCCCCAGCGTGGCGTGGGTGCCCACGGCCACGCTGAGCGAGGCGCCCTTCTCGTCGGCCAGCAGCATCGCGATGTCCTCGCTGGTCGCTGACGCCGGGAAGGTGATGGCCTCGACGCCGAGGTCCAGGACCCGCTGCAGCCCCGGCGCGCGGCCGTCGGCGTAGGCGTGCACGACCACCTCGGCCCCGCAGCGCAACACCGAGTCGCTCACCGAGTCCATGTCGCCGATGATCATGTCCGGCTGGTAGCCGGCCTCCTTGAGCGCGTCGGCCCCGCCGTCCACGCCGATCAGCACCGGGCGGTAGTCGCGGATGTAGGGCCGCAGCGCCTGGAGGTCCTCCTTGTAGTCGTAGCCCCGGACGACGAGCAGCACGTGCCGGCCCTCGATCTGGGTGGCCACGTCGGGCACGCCCACACCGTCGAGCAGCAGCGCCCGCTCGCGCTTCATGTACTCCATGGTGTTGGCGGCGAAGGCCTCCAACTGCACCGACAGTCCGGCCCGGGCCTCGGCCATCGCCTCGGCCACCGTCTCGGGCGTCTGCTCGACGCCCTCGGCGACCAGCGTCTCCCCGGCGTAGACCTTGTTGCCCTCGACCCGGAGCGCGGTGCCCTCCTTGACCTGGGTGAGGAGTTCCTTGCCGACGCCGTCCACGAGGGGGATGCCGGCGTCGACGAGGATCCCCGGG
Organism: Modestobacter sp.; assembly: GCA_025966175.1. Lineage (GTDB taxonomy): Bacteria > Actinomycetota > Actinomycetes > Mycobacteriales > Geodermatophilaceae > Modestobacter. Next base: position 2,935 of record JAOPVN010000182.1, read on the forward strand.
CCCAGGTTCGGGTAGCGGCCCGAGGTGCTCTGTGCGGCGTTGATGACCGCCCCGACCTTGCAGGCCACCAGCGAGTCGGCGCTGACCCGGTCGACGTCGACGTGGTCGATGACCGCGATGTCGCCGGGCCGGAGCCGCTTGGTGAGGTTCTTCGTCCGCCGGTCCAGACGGGCGGTGCCGGCCACTCCGGGTGCCGTCTCGGACGCTCGTCCGCGCCGCAGGGTGCCGATGCGCATGGCGGCGATGGTCCCACGGGCCTCCCGGCCGCAGGTCCCCGACGCGCACCAAGCGATCACCTGATCACGCTGGGTGAGCGACACCAGGTGTCGCCGCACATCGGACCCGATTGCCCGGGTGTCGCTGTCCGGGGACGGGACCGGCCCGTCACTAGCGTGACTCGTGTGACTGCAGGGGCCTCCGCGAGCCGGAGTACAGCGACAGTTCTCGCCGACGATCTGGTGCAGGAGCTGGCCGGTCTGCCTGATCCGGAGGCCGCCGCCGCGGCCGCGGTGAGAGCGGCGACGGAGGGCAGCGGGAAGGTCGTCCAGGAGGCGCCGCCCGCGGACGACGCGGAGCTCACCGAGACCGTGAACGTGCTGGTCGCGCCTCTGACCGTGCGGCCGACGACGGCGCAGGAGTCGACCGGTGACCCGGTCGACGCACCGCCGGTCGAGCCGGTGCTCGCACCGGCGGACGGGGTGGCGACGGGTGCCGCGAGCGCGGACGCCCCGGCTCCCGCACCCGCGGACGCTCCCGGTCCCGGCCGCCGCCCGCGGCGGCGCGACCGGCGTGGCCCCAGCCTGCGCGAGCAGCGCAGGCAGCGGACCCGCGAGGCAATCGTCGACGCCGCCGCCGAGCTGTTCACCGAGCGTGGCTTCGACCACGTCAGCGTGATGGAGATCGCGCAACGCGCCGGGGTCGTGGAGAAGACGGTCTTCAACCACTTCCCGGTCAAGGAGGGGCTGGTCTTCGAGGCCGACCCGCCGATGCGCGCCGCCCTGCTGGACGCCGTCCGGCGCCGCCCGGCCGGTGAGTCGGTGGCGGCGGCCGCGGGCAACTTCGTAGTTGCCGCGATGAGCCAGCTGGGCTCCCCCGCCGCCGCGGAGGGCGTCGCCGAGATGGCCCGGGTCATCCGCGGCAGCCGCACCCTGCAGGGCCGCGAGCGGGAGATCCTCGGCACGCTCACCGACACCCTGGCGGAGCAGATCACCCTGGAGACGCGGGCCGCCGCCGGTGAGCTCGAGCCGTGGCTGGCCGCCAACGCCGTGCTGGGGCTGTACTCCACGCTGCTGGAGCTGGCTCGGGACCGGGTGCTCGCCGGCGCGTCGGGACCGGAGCTGGTCGCCGAGCTGCGCACCCGGGGTCAGCGGGGGCTGGCCCTGCTGCAGTTCGGGCTCGCCGGGTACGCCAAGCGCCGCTGAGAAGGGACCCCCTCCTGGGCGAACGGGCCATGAGGCTCGGAGACGCCCTGGAGGGGGCCGTGGCTCAGGCCGCGGCGACTACGCCGGCGTGATGACCGTCTTGAGCGCGAGGTGATCCGCCGCGTGCGCGAACGTGTCGTAGGCCTGGTCCATCTGGTCGAACGTGAAGTGGTGGGTCCCCAACTTCTCCGCCGGGATCCGGCCACTGGCGACCATCGTCAACAGGGTCGGGATGGAGACGGTGTCCACCAGGCCCATCGTCAGGGTCACGTTCTGGATCCAGAGGTCCTGCATGGGCAGCTCGACAGGCCTGCCGTGGACACCGATGTTTGCGATCGTGCCGCCGGGACGCACCAGAGCGGCCGCGGTCAACAGCGTCTCCGGGTACCCCACCGCCTCGATGGCGACGTCGACGCCCAGTCCGTCAGTACGGGAGAGGACATCGGCGACCGCGTTGGGGCCGGCCTCGACCGCATCGGTGGCCCCGAACTCGATGGCCTTCTCCAGCCGGAACTTGTTGGAGTCGATCGCGATGACGCGCGAGGCCCCCCACAGACCCATGGTCAGGATCGCGGACAGGCCCACGGCTCCGGCGCCGACGACGGCGACCGTGTGCCCGGGGCGCACCCCGCCGGCCAGCACCCCGACCTCGTACCCGGTGGGGAGCGAGTCGGCCAGGAAGATCGCCTGGTCGTCGGTGACCGCGTCGGGCACCAGGTACAGCGAGGTGTCGGCATAGGGCACACGCACCAACTCGGCCTGGGTGCCGTCGATGAGATGCCCGAAGATCCAGCCGATCCCGCCCACGGTCTGACAGTGGGACGGCATGCCCCGCTGGCAGTACTCGCACCGACCGCACTTCGTCACCGCGGGCACCAGGACGCGGTCACCGACCGAGAACCCGCGGACGGCGTCCCCGACCTCGGTGACGGTGCCGACCGCCTCGTGCCCGAGGATGCGGCCGTCGGTCACCGCTGCGACGTCACCGCCGAGGATGTGCAGGTCGGTTCCGCAGATGGTGGTGGTGTCCACCCGGACGACGACGTCGGTGGGCTCCTGGAGGCGTGCGTCCGGGACCTCCTCCCATGCCTTCTGCCCCGGGCCGTGGTAGACGAGCGCCTTCATCAGTACCTCCGCTGGCTGGAGGGCGACGGGCGATCGCTCGCCGTCGTCGACTCGTTGGCAGTACGCGACGTCGTCACGCTAGGCAGTGGGAGCTCCGGTGAGTGTCTCGTTCTGCGACGATCGTTGCCCCCGCCCCGAGGGGTGGTCCGGTCGGGCACAGCAGACCGCGAGGCACGACATCCCCGGCTACGAGACGCACAGCGGGGCGCGACCCGGTCCGGGTCGCGCCCCGCTGTGCGTTCTGGCCCCCTCCGGGGTCCCCGAGCCTCAGCTGGCCCCCCAGG
>JAOPVN010000186.1 GCA_025966175.1 Modestobacter sp.
GTCTCGTACATCGCCGTCGCCCGGCGGAGCTCGAAGCGGCACTGCTCCTCGGAGGCGTACCGGGAGTCCGGGCGCCGCTCCTGGCGGACCCGGCTGAGCCGGGAGACGGTGGTGGTCAGTCCGAAGCAGCGGTCTCGGAGGTCCTTCACCGGCCGGGGCAGGTCCGTGGTCTCCAGGTCCTCGTCGACCAAGGGGTAATTGGCCACGAACAGGCCGTGCTGCAGGGCCAGGTACATCGCGGTCGGGGTCTTCCCACACCGCGACGGCGCCAGCAGCACCACGTCGGCCCGCTCCAGCCCCCGCGAGCCCAGGCCGTCGTCGTGCTCGATGGCGAACTCGATGGCAGCCATCCGGCTGTTGTAGCGCCGGACGTCGCCGACACCGTGCTGCCGCCGGTCCTCGCGCAGGCCGCGGGCCCCCAGCTGCTCCTCCACCCGGCTCATGTGCAGCCCGAAGAAGTCGATGATCGGGGCCTTCGTGCGCAGCAGCTCTTCGCGTACCTCGTCCACCGCTGCAGTGGTGAACACCAGCGGGGTCACCGGGCCCTCCATTGCCTGGTCGAGCTGGGCCACGACCTCGCGGGCCTGCTCGACGGTGGAGATGAAGGGGATCAGCGTGCGCTCGAAGTGCACATCGGGGAACTGGATGAGCAGCGCGTTGCCCATCGTCTCGGCGCTGATCCCGGTGCTGTCGGACAAGAAGAAGACCGGGACGACCTCGTCCGGGTCCCGCTGAGAGAGCGGGGGCGGATCGGTCAACGGGCACCACGGCACGACGTCCGGGCACGTCGCGGAACAGCCGCAACGACCGCCCGGCAGTCACCGGCGTCCAGGCGGTCACGGTCACCTGGCGGATCAAGCGTCATGTCAGCACCTCTGATGTCACGCGTCATTGCATGGAGGACCAGCTGGCTCGGTCGTGAGTATTACCTGTCTGCGTTTCGTCGTCCTGACGGGCGCCGTGACGTCCACCAGCGGTCGCGAGGACATGCTGGCCACTCGGGCACGCCGGACGCAGGGCCGATCCTCCTGGCGACGCCGAGCACGTCGCAGCCGGCTCGTCGGCCGGGCCCTGGACGTCCAAGCTGCTGCCCGGCAGTGAGCGTGCCGGCTGGCAACGCGGATCGAGCCGGGACGGCGCCGCCGGACGGCCCCGTGGCGCCCCCCAGACGGGACCAGCAGGCCAGTGGGACGACCGTCCGGCCGACGTCCGCTTCCTCGGGGCGCCGGGAGCGATACCGCCGAGAGAGCCCGCGGCGCATTGCGGCCAGCCCCACTTCGGGTGGGGCCGCCAGCGCCGCCCGCGAAGTGAGGCTGGCGCAGATGACCCAGTCCGACCCGCCGGGTAATCCTGTTGTGGAACGAGCCGGCCCCCGCAGCGGTGAGCCGGACGGGCGCCCGACGGCGGGTGCACCCGGAGACACCTGTGCCCGCCCGGGGCAGGGACACCGCACCCTGATGGGGACCCGGACCATGACTGATCCACTGCAGAACCGTGTGGCCGTGGTGACCGGCGCGGCCGGGGGCATCGGCCGCGCCTGCGCGGTCGCCCTCGCGCGGGCCGCTGCCGATGCCGATGCCGATGCCGCCGGAGTCGACGCCGGGATCGACGCCGGGATCGACATCGCCGCACCGGTCAGTCCGGTCCTGGTGACGCGGGCCTGGGGCGAGGTCGACATCCTCTTCGCCGATGCCGGTATCCAGGCGTTCGAGCCGCTGCTGGAGATGACCGACGCCGACTGGCACGACCGGGTCGATGTCAACCTCACCGGCACCGCGAACACCCTCCGCGTCTTCGCTCCGATCCTGGTCGCACGGGGAGGTGGCCGGATCATCATCACCTCCTCCCCCCAGGGCCAGCACGGGACGAAGAACGGCGCGGCCTACTCGGCATCGACATGGGGACTGCTCGGGCTGATGAAATCGGCCGCGCTGGAGCTCGGCGTCCACGGCATCACCGTCTACGCGGTGGTCCCGGGCCTCATCGACACCGCACTGACCCGGCACGAGGATCGGTACGCCCAGGCCATCAGCGAGGGCGGAGGCCGGCCCACCGGCAAGGCGGCTGAGGACGAGCGGTCCGCGGTGGCTGTCCGGACGGCCAAGACACCCCTCGGCGTCCCCTGGCTCTCACCGAAGGACGTGGCGCCCGTCGTCGTCTTCCTGGCCTCGCACCTGGCCTCGCACCTGGCCTCGCACCTGGCCTCGCACCTGGCCTCGGACCTGGCCTCGGACGCCGCCCGGATGGTCAGCGGCACCTCCTTCCCGGTCACGGGTGGGGACAGCGCCCACGTCGCTGCCTGAGCGCGCCACGGACATGAACGGCAAGCACCCCGGCAAGGCGCGCTTCCTCGACCGGACCCCGGCCGGAGCGGTCCGTGCGCTCGCCGACGATGACCTCATCCATCCGCGGCGAGTGCGCACCCTGCCGGCCTGGCTGCGCGACGGCGTCGACCGGTTGGCCGGTGCCGACCCGGGGCTCAACCAGCTGCGGATGGCGCTGCAGGCGGTGCTGGGCATCGCGCTGGGCCTGGGCCTGGCCTACCTGTTCATCCGGTTGACCGGTGCGCTGCAGCAGCCGGCCGGCGGCGCCCCTGGACCGACGCTCTCGGTGGCGGACCACGAGTTGCTCATCGTCTCGATGCTGCTCGCCGGGATGGTCGCGATGCAGGCCGCCTTCGTCGTCCAGGAACGCACCGCACGTGGCCAGCTGGCGTTCTCGCTGTTCCTGCCCCTGCCGATGACGATCGCGCTGGTGGTGGGTCTGCTCATCGGGCCGTACCGGGTGCCGTCCCTGGCCTACCTCGTGGTCGCGATGGCAGTTGGCGTGTACCTGCGCCGCTTCGGCCAGCGGGGGTTGGGCACCGGGATGGTCCTCTTCTTCGGCGCCTTCCTGGGCTTCTTCCTGCACGGCGTGCTCACCCTGCGCGACGCCGGCTGGGTGGCCGCCGACCTGTGGATCGGGGTCCTCGCGTCGCTGCTCGTGCGGTTCGTCCTGTTCCCGCCGGTGCCGGAGCGGACCCTGGCGCGGATGCGCCGGACGCACGAAGCGCGCGCCCGGCGGCTGATCGCCCTGAGCGCCGGAGTGCTCGCTGACGCCGACGAGCCGCACCTCCGGGAGCTGGAGGAGCGGATCCGCCGGCAGCTGATCCGGCTCAACGAGACCCGGCTGATGATCGAGGCCCAGCTCGCCGACACCCGGCCCCGGACGGCGTCGGTCGAGGCACAGCGGCTCTTCGACGCCGAGCTGGCGCTGTCCA
>JAOPVN010000211.1 GCA_025966175.1 Modestobacter sp.
CGCTGGCGAACCAGTGCGCCCAGGCCCTCGAGCGGGTCTCTGCCCAGGTGGATGAACGGCGATCCGCGGCGGCCAACCTCAGCATGGCCGAAGCGCTTCAGCGCAGCCTGCTCACCGACCCCGTGCAAACTCCCAGCCTGCAGATCTGCACGCGGTACGTACCAGCAGCTCAAGACGCCGAGATCGGCGGTGACTGGTACGACGCATTCCAATGCCAGGACGGCTCGACCTGGTTGGTGGTGGGGGATGTCGCGGGCCATGACCAGATAGCTGCCGCCGTCATGGCGCAGGTGCGCAATCTCCTGCGCGGCATCGCCTATACGCTGCAGGAGTCCCCGGCCGCGGTTCTGGACGCCGTCGACAGGGCGATGGCCGGCCTCGGGGTGAAGGCGTTGACGACCGTGGTGGTCATGCGCGTCGAGCAGACCGACGCCGACTCGGACGTCGGAGTCCGGCGGGTCCGGTGGGCGAATGCCGGTCATCCTCCACCGCTGCTCCTGAACGTCGATGGCTCGGTCACGCCCCTGTACTCCCGAGCCGAATTGCTCCTGGGCGCGCGGCCGGACGTGCAGCGCACCGATCACGAAGTTCTTCTGCCGGTGGGATCGGGTCTCCTCCTCTACACCGACGGACTGATCGAACGCCGCAACGCTGACCTCGACCGGGGTTTGGGCTGGTTGAGCACCGCGGTGCTCAGCTGGGCGGAGAAGTCGTTGGATGAGCTGTGTGACGAATTGCTGGATTCTGTGGCCGCCTACGCCGACGACGATGTTGCCCTGCTGGCCCTACGCTCGCGCGCGTTTGTGAGCGGCCGCGGCCCGAGCGCATCCGGTTCGAACCCCGCCTCCGAACGGTCACCGGGGAGGGCATCCACGGGGAGTGCGCATGACTGACGCTGGCAAGGACCTCCGAGGTCCGTCGACGGCTGGGCGATCCGATGCCAACACGACCGGAGACGTTGCCGGCGACCACGCGGAGCGGATCGCCGAGTTGTTGCAGCGCCAGCCGGTGTGGGCGCGGCAGTTCACCAATCTGCGGTACGAGTGGCGCCGCTGGTTCAGTGAACTGTTCGGCACCTTTCTGCTCGTGTTGGCAGGCGCGGGCGCCCCGGTTGTCGACGCCGTCAGCGGCGGACAGATCGGACGGGTGGCGTCGGTCGCCGCGCCCGCGCTGACGGTGCTGGCGGTGATCCTCTTCATGGGCGCGGTGTCCGGAGCCCACCTCAACCCGGTGGTGACGATCGCCTTCACTCTCCGCGGTGACTTCGGATGGCGACGGGTGCCTGGATATCTGGCCGCTCAACTGGGTGGATCCCTGGCGGCAGCGCTGCTGCTGGAGGCGGTGTTCGAGCAGTCCGGCCACGCCGCGCTCACGCTTCCCGGTCCTGGATTCACCAGCCTGCAGGCGTTCGTCATCGAGACGGTCCTGACCCTCGGCCTGGTCAGCACAATCCTGGGGACGGCGTCGTCCGCGCAGAACCTCGGCTCGCTGTCGGCCTTCGGCGTGGGGAGCTACATCCTGCTCGCCGGCCTGTGGGCCAGCCCGGTCAGTGGTGCGGCGATGAACCCGGCTCGTTCCGCCGGTCCTGCCCTGACGACCGGCGACCTGCACGAACTGTGGATCTACCTCACCGCGCCCACGCTCGGCATGCTGATCGCCGTGGGCGCGGCCTGGGTGCTTCGCGGATCTGGCGGTGGTCCCAGCGGATCCCGCGCCGCCCAGGGCACCCTGCAACCGCCCACCGTGCGGCGGGCGCAGCCCCCACCTGACTCCCGCGGACGGTGACCGGACCCCGACGCCTGAGGCGAGGAGAACGCAGCCGGCGGCCTGGAGCGGTGAGCGTTCAGGGCGGGAGTGACCGCTGTGGTCGCGGGCGCCGGTGTGGCAGTGAGCCGAGTGATCGTGGTGGCCCGGCTGGCTCGGGGCCCCTTAACCCATGTTCGTGGCCGGGCATGTCGTCGGGGCCATCGCTCATCATCGGCGTCTTGGCGGCCCGTTTCCTGCGACCACGCTGCCCTACCTTGGCGGGTCCGCAGCGGAGGCAGCGGTCCTCCCTCTGCTGGAGCAACGTCCTACGCCGGGCATGCACGCCGTCCCGCATCGAATCACTCCCACGGACGTCGGCCGCATCGTCGCCGCTCTGGACCCCGCTGGCGTGCACGCCATGAGGTCGCGCACGGCGACGGACTGGCCGGCGACCAGCCTCAACTACGGATCGGCAGCAACAAGGACTGGGAGTGGATCCAAGCCGCGGCGGAGAAGCTCGGGTGGGCGGTGCTCACCACGCTCCCACTCTCGGGCATCCGCACCATCCAGGAGCTCGAGCACGCCTACTCCCATGGAGTCCGTTCCGTCCGCGTGGCCACGCACTGCACAGAGGCCGACGTGGCCCGGCACATCGCCACCGCGACCTCGCTTCAGCTTCAGCGACAGCCCGGCGCCCGTGATTCACCGCCGGCTCGGTCGAGGACATGGAACGGCAACACGGCCAGCGTCCAGCCCGAGGCCTATGGGTTGCCACACGAGTGCAGCGGCGGTCGGAGCGGGCGCGAGGCCACGCCACGGACGACCGCGGGGCCTGATATAGGCCTTGCGCCACCCCGCCTCCGAACGGTCACCGGGGGAGGGCGTCCACCAGAAGTGCGGATAGGCGACCCTGACATGAAGTGTCGCCCCACGCGAAGCACGGAGGCGCCGCATGACCGTCTGGTCGATTGCTCACGACCCACGCGGCGGTACTGCAACGGGTACTGCAACGCGGGCTGAACGACCGCGAACGGACACGGACGTGGGCGGCTGTCACATGCGCTTCACCTGCGCAAACGGTACGAAGCCGGACGGCGACGAACGACTCGCCCCTACCTGGGGGTCAAGGGGTCGCAGGTTCAAATCCTGTCAGCCCGACAGAGGAAAGTGCAGGTCAGAGGCCGTTTCCGGAAGACCGGGAGCGGCCTCTGCTGCTTAGTCGGACGGTTTGACCACCATTTGCCGACCTTGAGTTGCTCAGCGCGGCTCCCAGGGTGGCCACGGCGTCGCGGGAGACGTCGGGGGAGACGTGGCCGTAGACGTCGCCGGTGATCGCGATGGACGAGTGCCCGAGGATCTCCGAGACCACCTTCAGCGGGACGCCGTGGCTGAGCATGGCGCTGGCTGCGGAGTGCCGCAGGGTGTGCAGTCCGGCGTCGGGTAGACCGGCTCGTGCGGCCGCGACCTTGAACGCGCGCAGCGCGTTGCGCGGGTCGCACGGGTCGCCGGTCTCGGTGGTGAAGACGAAGCCGGTCTCGTGCCACGCCGAGCCGG
>JAOPVN010000221.1 GCA_025966175.1 Modestobacter sp.
AATCAACCAAAGGAACCCAATGACCCAATCCACAAAGGACCAGGCCAAGGGGGATTTGTTACTTGGCACTGACTTTCGGCACGCTGTTGAGTTCTCAAGGAGCGGACGCGCAGAGAACCAGACCCTCTCGGGCCTTCGTCCCCGGCTTGTGTTGTCCTGCTCGGCGCCCGGTCCCGGCCTCGCGGTCGTTCCCGGCGCAGAGAGAAAGTTACGTGGCTGGGAGCAGGGTGTCAAACCCGTGACCGGGTGACCCGCGCCACCTGCGCGGAACGTCGCCGTCACCTGGCGTTCACACGCCGCGGAGCCCCAGGTCAGCCCGGGTGACCCGCCCCGGCGTGGTGCACGCCGGCCACCGAACGCTTCCCCTTGCGGAGTACCAGCCAGCCCCCCGGCAGCCAGTCGGACATGGTCGGTACCGCGTCGGCGTCGGTCACTCGCATGTTGTTCACGTAGGCGCCGCCCTCCTTGACCGTGCGACGGGCGTCGGACAGCGAACTCGCCAGACCGGCCTGCTGGAGGAGCGTGCTCACCGGGACGTTGGGGTCATCGATCACTACCGCCCCTGCCTCGGTCAGGGCAGCGGCCAGCGTCGGCGGGTCGAGCTCGGTCAGCTCCGCGCGACCGAACAGCGCCCGTCCGGCGGCCTCGGCCTGCGCGAGCTGCTCGGGCCCGTGCACCAGCGCGGTGAGCTCCTCGGCCAGGGCCCGCTGCGGCGCCCGGGATGCCGGGCGTTCCAGGGACTCCGCGATCAGCGCGGCCACCTCGTCGGCGGGCCGCTCCGAGAACAGCGGCAGCCAGGCACGGGCGTCGACGTCGTCGATGTTGAGCCAGTACTGGAAGAACGCGTAGGGGCTCGTCAGGTCCGGGTCGAGCCAGACGGTGGCGCCCTCGGTCTTGCCGATCTTCTTGCCGTCGGCGGTGGTGATCAGCGGCGTCCCGATGGCGTGCGTCGACGCACCCTCGGTGCGGCGGACCAGGTCGATGCCGGCGGTGATGTTCCCCCACTGGTCCGAGCCTCCGGTCTGCAGCGTGCAGTGGTGCCGGCGGAACAGCTCGCGGAAGTCGTTGGCCTGCAGGATCTGGTAGCTGAACTCGGTGTAACTGATCCCGGCGTCGCTGTTGAGCCGCGCGGAGACCGCCTCCTTGGCCAGCATCCGGTTGACCCGGAAGTGCTTGCCGAGATCGCGGAGGAAGTCGATCGCCGACAGCGGCTGGGTCCAGTCGAGGTTGTCGACGTAGATGGGGGCACGGAGCCCCTGCTCGGCCGCGGGCCGGTCGAGGAAGGGCGCCACTCGCCGCCTGATCCGGTCAACCCAGCCGGCCACGGTCTCCCGGTCGTTGAGCTGCCGCTCAGCGGACTCCCGCGGATCGCCGATCAGCCCGGTCGCTCCGCCCACCAGCACGATCGGCTGGTGGCCGGCGCGCTGCAGCGCCCGCAGCACCATGAACTGGATGAGGTGCCCGACGTGCAGGCTGGCCGCGGTCGGGTCGAAGCCGCAGTAGTAGGTGACCGGCCCCTCCGCGAGATGCGCGCGCAGCGCGTCCTCGTCGGTGTTCTGGGCGATCAGCCCACGGCGGTGCAGCTCGTCGATCACGGAGGCCTGAGCGGCGGCTTGAGCGGAGGTCACGGGCGACCATCCTGCCTGGCACTCCCCCGGCGTGGCTTGCCACCCGCCCGGAACACGCTGACCGAGGCCGCCCCGGTCTCCGAGAACCGCCAGGCCAGCTCGGTAGCGACGCTGATCCCGACCCGGGGTCCGGCGGAGACCTCGGCCGGCTCGGGGCCGCGGTGCAGGCGGATCGACGACGCCGGGTCCAGCAGATCTGCACCCCGGTCGTCGGGGCCGATGGCCAGGGCCTGGGTCAGCCGGGCCGGGCCGCGGGCCAGGTCCCGCGCGACCCGGGCAGCGGGACGGCGGGCCCGGGCGAGGGACTCCCCCACCACCACCTCACCGGCGCGCAGCAGCACCGCCGAACCGCGCCCGACCGGACCGACGACGACGTTGGCGCACCAGTGCACCCCGTAGCTGAAGTACACGTAGAGGCGCCCGGGCGGCCCGAACATGATCTCCGCGCGGGGTGTCGGGCCGCGGTGCGCGTGCGACGCCGGGTCCTCGCCCTGCCCGGAGTACGCCTCGACCTCGGTGAGCCGCAGTGCGACCCGTCCCTCCGGTCGGTCGGTGACCACGAGGCAGCCGAGCAGCGATCGGGCGACGGCGTCGACCGGCCCGAGCAGGTCCGCCGCAGTGAGCAGCGGACCCGGCTCGGGCGTCAAGGGCGTCGCGGGCGTCGAGGCCATCGCGGGCGTCGAGGAGGTCGACCAGGTCAGAGCGCCGCCGCCACCGGGGAGTGCGACGCCCAGTCCGTGTGCTGCCGCGCCAGCTCGGCCAGCGACGTCAACTGCTCGGCCACCCGCTCGGGCGCCGTCCCCCCGCGTGCCCGCCGGGCGGCCAGAGCGCCCTCGACGTGCAGCACGCTGCGCACCTCGGGCGTGAGCCGCTCGTCGATGCCGGCCAGCTGCTCGTCGTCCAGCTCGTCGAGCTCCAGGCCGGCCTCCTCGCAGAAGGCGACCATCGCGCCGCTGATCTCGTGTGCCGACCGGAACGGCACCCCGTTGGACACCAGCCACTCGGCGACGTCGGTGGCCAGTGCGAACCCCTGCGGGGCGGCGGCCTCCATGACCTCCGGGCGCAGGGTGAGCGTGGCGATCATCCCGGTGACCGCGGGCAGCAGCAGGAGGAGCTGCTCGAGGGAGTCGAAGACCGGCTCCTTGTCCTCCTGCAGGTCCCGGTCGTAGGCCAGCGGCAGGCCCTTGAGCATGGTCAGCAGCCCGGTCAGGTTGCCGACGAACCGGCCGGCCTTGCCGCGCGCCAGCTCGGCGATGTCGGGGTTCTTCTTCTGCGGCATGATCGACGACCCGGTCGCCCAGGCGTCGTCGAGCCGGGCCCAGCCGAACTCGGTCGACGTCCACAGCACGACCTCCTCCCCCAGCCGGGAGAGGTGCACGCCGAGCAGCGCGGCCGCGAAGCAGAACTCCGCGGCGAAGTCGCGGTCGCTGACCGCGTCGATGCTGTTGTCCGAGGCGCGGTCGAAGCCGAGCTCGGCGGCGACGGCGTCCGGGTCCAGCGGCAGCGAGGAGCCGGCCAGCGCGCCGGAGCCGAGCGGGCTGACCGCCGCCCGCTTGTCCCAGTCCAGCAACCGGTCCACGTCGCGGGACAGCGAGTGGGCGTGCGCCAGCAACTGGTGGGCGATGAGCACCGGCTGCGCGTGCTGCAGGTGGGTCATGCCCGGGGCGGCGACGTCCCGGTAGCGCAGCGCGAGCCCGATCAGCGCGTATTCCAGCGACGCGATCTCGCCGACCAGCCTCCGGACGTTGTGCCGCAGGTACAGCCGCAGGTCGGTGGCGACCTGGTCGTTGCGGCTGCGACCGGCGCGCAGCTTGCCGCCGAGCGTGCCGAGCTTGTCCAGCAGCCCGCGCTCGAGGGCCTCGTGCACGTCCTCGTCGGCCTCGATGGGCGCGAACGAGCCGTCGGCGACCTCGGCCGACAGCTCGGTGAGGGCGCCGATCATCTTGGCCAGCTCGTCGACGGTCAGCAGCCCGGCCCGCTCGAGCACCCGGGCGTGCGCCCGGGAGCTGGCCAGGTCGTAGGGCGCCAGCCGCCAGTCGACGTCGGTGGACTTGGACAGTGCCGCCATGGCCGGCGAGGGGCCGCCGCCGAAGCGCCCGCCCCAGAGCCGGGTCTGGCTGCCCTCGTTCGTCGCGGTCACGCCGGGGTACCGCCGCCCAGACGCTGGTCACGCGCGGTCGCCAGCTTCGACGGCATGCCCCACAGCTGGACGAAGCCCTTGGCCAGGCGCTGGTCGAAGGTGTCGCCGGTGTCGTAGGTGGCCAGGTTGAAGTCGTAGAGCGAGGCCTCGCTGCGCCGGCCGGTCGGCACCGCCC
>JAOPVN010000241.1 GCA_025966175.1 Modestobacter sp.
GCGTGCTCGGCGATCAGGCCGAAGGTGGCGCCGCAGTTGCGACAGACCAGGCCTCGGGCCGGGCTCGGGGGAATCGGGCCACCGGCGGTGACATCGGCCTGGGCGGATCCGGGAGCGGTCAGGGTCATTCGACGACTACCTCCTCATCTTCCCCGCGCCGGGCCGTCGAGCCGCGCGGGACGGAATTGGCACCTCCCGCTGCGCATGCGCACAGACGGCGGTTGCCGGGGCTTCATCGGGCCGTGTCCCTCTGCCCCTCTGGATGAGTGGAACGGAAGGGACTCTACCCGGCGCAGGTGCGCCCGGCCGGGACCGGTCAGGACGGCCTGCCGTGGACCGGCCAGGATGGGGGCGTGGCCACCCGCATCGTCTACACCGACCTGGACGGCACGATGGTCGGCCCGCGCGGCTCGTTCTGGCACACCGCCGACCGCCGGCTGACCCCGACACCGGCTGAGGCCCTGCTCGAGCTGCACCGGGCCGGCGTCGCCCTGGCTCTGGTCAGCGGCCGCACCCACGCGCAGCTGACCGAGGCCGCACGGATCTTCGCCGCCGACGGCGCCATCGCCGAACTCGGGTCGATGGTCAGCTGGGCCGGGGGCCGGGAGACCCATCTACTCACCGGCGCGCTGCCCGCGGAGTTCGCCGGGCGCACGCCGATCTCGGTGATGACCGAGCTCGGCGTGATCGAGCAACTGGTCGCCGCGCACCCCGGCCGGCTGGAGTGGCACGAGCCCTGGCACACCACGCACTCCGCCGACGCCCTGTTGCGCGGCCGGGTGGACGCGGCGGCGGTCGACGTGTGGCTGGCCGAACGTGGCTGGGGGTGGTTGACGATGAACGACAACGGCGCCGTCCCGGCGAGCCGGCGGATGACGCTGGACGACGACGCGCTGCCGCCGCACGTCTACCACCTGATGCCGCGCGGGATCTCCAAGGGCGCCGCGATCACCTGGGACCTGGCTCGCCGGGGGTTGACCGCCGCCGACGCGGTGGCCGTGGGCGACAGCGTCAGCGACCTGGAGATGGCCCCGGCGGTCGGCCGGCTGTGGGTCACCGCCAACGGGGCCGCCGTCGAGGGCATGGGCGAGCTGCTCTCCGCCGTCCCGAACGTGGCGGTGACCGAGGCCCCGATGGGCGAGGGCTGGGCGCAAGCGATCACGGCAAGCCTGTGAGGCCCCGCTGCAGGGTCCCGGGCCGAGCCTGCGAGGCCCGGGGGGAAGCGGGGCCCTTTCTCAGGAGGTGACGTCCTTGCGGGCGAAGTGCCGGAAGGCCAGCGCGGTGAACACCGCCGAGTAGGCCAGTCCCTGGACGACGCCGCGGAACAGGTCGGCGGAGTCGACCGGCGTCTGCAGCAGATCGGTCCAGGCGAAGTCGAACGCCGTCGGGAACCAGTCCCGGATCCCACCGAGCTGCTCCACCTGCTCGAGCACGGCGAACACGACGGTGGTGAACACCGCGCCGCCGACCGCGGCCAGCGGGGCATCGGTCACGGTGGACAGCCAGAAGGCCAGGGTGCCGACGACGAGCAGGTGGACGGCGAGGAAGCCGACCATCCCGGCCAGCCGCAGCAGCGCCGTCCGCTGGTCCAGTGCGATGCCCAGCGGAGTCTGCACGTCCCCGAAGCCGTAGGCGACGCCGCCGGCGACCACCGCGACGACGACGAGCAGCACCATCGAGCCGACCGACAGCACCAGGGCGGCCAGCCACTTCTGCCGCAGCAACCGGGCCCGCGGCACGGGCGTGGCCAGCGCGTATCGCAGCGACCCCCACGACGCCTCGCTGGCCACGGTGTCACCGAAGAAGAGCGCGAAGACCACCACCAGGAAGAAGCCGGTGGTCGCGAACAGGACGAACAGGGTGAGGTTCAGCCCGCTGGACGTCGCCACGTCGACCAGGTTCACCCGGCTGTTCGCCGATGCCCCATCGCTGCCGCCCAGCTGCAGGGCACCGATGAGGAGGAGCGGCAGCGCGGCCATGAGCGCCAGGACGCCGATCGTCCGGCGGCGCTTGAACTGCCGGCGCAGCTCGACGCCCAGCCGCAGCGTCCGCTCCGGCCGGTACCCGGCCGCCGCTCCCGTCGTCCGCACCGCCCGATCCGCCGAAATGGCCATTTCGGTGGGCTCGGCGACTCTCGGTTCAGCGGTCATGACTCCCCCACCAGCGACAGGAACGCGTCCTCGAGACGCCGGCGCGGGGTCAGCTGGTCCACGCCGATCCCGGCGGCCACCAGCGCGGTCAGTGCCGCGGCCCGGCCGGTCGGGCCGAGGTCGACGACCAGGCCCTCCTCGGTGCGCTCCACCGGGCCGGTGCCCGGCAGCCCGGCGAGCACCTCGACCGCACGGTCGGCGTCGGCGTCGTCGTCGAGCCCGATCAGGACCGCTCCCCCGGTGCCGACGATCTCCTCGACGGTGCCCTGGGCGATCTTCTGCCCCCGGGCCATGACGACGACGTGGCTGCAGGTCTGCTCGATCTCGGCCAGCAGGTGGCTGGAGACGATCACCGTGCGGCCGGTCTCGGCGTAGGAGCGCAGCACCTGGCGCATCGCGTGGATCTGCGGCGGGTCCAGGCCGTTGGTCGGCTCGTCGAGCACCAGCAGGTCGGGCAGGCCGAGCATCGCCTGGGCGATCGCCACCCGCTGGCGCATGCCCTGGCTGTAGCTGCGCACCCGCTTGTCGATGGCCGTGCCCAGCCCGGCGATCTCGATCGCCTCGTCCAGGTGCGCGTCGGCGTCCGGGCGGCCGGTCGCGGCCCAGTACAGGGTCAGGTTGTCCCGGCCGGACAGGTGCGGCTGCAGGCCGGTGCCCTCGACGAACGAGCCCAGCCGCGACAGCACCGGAGCGCCCGGGCCCGTGGCGTGCCCGAAGACCTCGATCCGCCCCTCGGTGGGGCGGATCAGGCCCATCAGCATCCGCAGCGACGTCGTCTTGCCGGCGCCGTTGGGGCCGAGGAGGCCGAGCACCTGGCCGCGGCGCACCTCGAAGGACAGGTCCCGGACGGCGACGAAACCGTCCTTGTAGGCCTTGGTCACGCCGGTGAACCGCAGCGGCACGTCCTCACCGTCGGGCGAGGCGACCGACATCTGCCGGCTGCGGCGCCGGCCCCAGAGCACCGCGGCCAGCCAGCCGAGCAGACCGAGGGCGACGAGCACCCCCAGCAGCACCCACCAGCGGGTGGCGCCGGCCGCGGCCTGCACCGAGCCGGGCACCTCGGGCACCGCCAGAGACGTGCCCGCGGCGAGGCCGACCGAGTCCACCGCGGCGGTGGCCGGCAACGCGAACCCCTGATCGGTCGTGGAGACCACCAACCGCAGGGTGTGGCCCGCCTCGAAGCGGTGCACGATCGCCGGCAGCGTCACCGGCACCTGGGTCGGCGCGGCCGGGTCGGCGGAGAGCCCGGTGAGCGCAAGGGGGGCCACGAGCCCGCTGGGCAGCGTCATCGTGCCGTCGGGGGCGACGTCGTAGAGCTTGGCGAACAGCGTCGCCGCCCCGGTCGACGCGGACACCGCGAGGGTGACCGTCGGCGCCCCGACGACGTCGAGCGCGTCGGTCAGCGCCGCGCTGCCGAAGGCGGCGAACTGGCCGGGGATCTCCAGCGTGCTGCCGCCCAGGGCCGCGGTCACCCCGCCCAGACCGGGGAGGGTCGACAGCGCTGCGGGGCTGCCACCCGCCGGGGTGACCACCGGCTGGACGGGCCCGGTGAGCGCCACCGCGGTGCGCCGCGCGGGGTCGCCGCCGGCCAGGCCCGGATAGGCGGCCGCGTCCACGGTCTGCGTGCCGCCCTGCACGCTGCCCACGCCGCTGCCCAGCCCGGTGGGCGCGGGGTAGCTGAACGCGGTGCCCGGGTCGGTCCCCGAGCCGCGGAGGTGGCGGTCGAACCAGCCGGCGACCGCGTCGCGCAGCTGGCGGGTGACCGCGTCGGAGGCGGAGCCGTCGTGGCCGCCGTCGTACCAGAGGACCCGCACCTCCGTGCCGTTCGCGGCGATCCCGCGGGCATTGGCGTCGGCCTCCCCGAGCCCGAACAGGGAGTCCTGCGTGCCCTGCACCAGCAGGGTGGGTGCGGTGATCCGGTCCAGCACGGTGGCGGGGCTGCTGCGGTCGAGAACGGCGGCGACCTCGGGCGTGAGCGTTCCGGTCGACGCGGCCGTCTGGTAGGCCGCGCAGATGTCGGCGCGGAACCGGCCGCAGGTCAGCGCCCGGGTCGCCGCGGCCGGGTCGACGCCGGAGAGGTCGGCAGCGCCCGAGCCGGCGCCGTCGGCGCCGGCGAGGCCGCCGAGCAGTCCGTCGCCGGTGGGCACCGAGCCGACCCCGAAGAAGAGCCCGGCCCACAGCCGCTTGAACACCCCGGTGGTCCCGGTCCGAGGCGTCGCAGCCGGGGTGCCGGCGTCCGCCGCCACCGCCGCCTGGTCGGGGAAGAGCGCCGTGGTCAGGGAGTTCCAGGTGATCTGCGGGACGATCGCGTCGACCCGTCGGTCGTAGCCGGCGGCGAGCAGCGACAGCGCGCCACCGTAGGAGGCGCCGGCGACGCCGACCCGGGGGTCACCGGGTGCGTCGAGCAGGACGTCGTCCCGCTGGGCCAGCACGTCCAGCAGCGTGCTGACGTCGGCCACCTCGTAGCGCGGGTCGTCCAGCCCGATCTGCCCCGTGCTGGCGCCGAAGCCGCGCGCCGACCAGGCCAGCACGATGTACCCCCGTCCGGCCAGATCCCGGGCGTCGGCGGCGACGGAGTCCTTGCTGCCGCCGAAGCCGTGGGCCAGCAGCACCGCCGGCGCCTTGTCCTGGGGGGTGGCCGAGGCAGGCAGGTAGAGCGTGGTGTCCAGCTGGACGGCGTCGGCCCCCTGGCCGGACGGGATCCGGGCGCTCTCGGTCGTCACGTCGGCGGCGGCCTGCGCCGGGGTGCCCCCGGCGACCACCCCGGCCAGCGCGAGCAGGACGGCGACGAGCGCGGTGAGCACCGGACGGGCGCCGGGGCGGGGGCCGGTCCGCGACAGGCCTCGAGCGGTGCGCACGTGGGCGGCAACGGACGGCGGCACCACGGCGTTCCACTGAGCGCCGGCTGTGCGCCGTGCCGAGCCGGTCAGGGCCGCCAGTTCCCGGTGGCGACGACGACCAGCCCGGGGGCGTCGACCCCGGGCAGATTGAAGTAGCGAGGCACCGGCCCGGAGACGTCGGGGAACTGCTCGACCAGCTGCGCGGCCGCCTGCTGCTGCACCGGGTCGCCCTCGGTGAAGTACACCGTCGTGGTGGCCACGTCCTTCACCGGGGACGGGCCGGTGCTGGCGACCTCCCAGCCGCCGCCCGTGAACTGGTCACCGATGTAGCTGGCCAGTCCGTTGATGCTCGTGCTGTTGAGCACGATGATCGGCGCGCGGACCGGACCGACCGGGGTCGGGGTGACCTCGGCGGAGGGCGCGGCGCTCTCCTGCACCGGCGCGGCAGCCGAGGTCGGCGCCGGCGCGGTGCTGGTGGCCGGGCTCTGCGCGGAGGTCTCCTGCGCCCCCGGCGCGTTGAACGACCAGAAGCCCAGGAGGCCGACCGCGATCACGACCAGCGCGATCAGGCCCTGCAGCGACCGCCGCGGCACCCGGGAGCGGTTCGCGGGCTCGTCGTCGTCCCGGCCGGGACCGGCCTGCGCCGGCGGCTCGGGTCGCGCCGGTGGGCCACCG
>JAOPVN010000305.1 GCA_025966175.1 Modestobacter sp.
GCGTACAACAGCCCGTTGAGGGCGAGCGTCACCATGACCACGATCGCCACCCCCGCGTAGGTGTCGGTCAACTTGTACGAGTCGTAGGAGAACTGGATGTAGTAGCCGAGGCCGCTCGTTCCGGTGAGGAACTCCCCGCCGACGACCCCGATGACCGCGTAGGCGATGACCAGCCGGATCCCCACCAGGAGCTGCGGCACCGCGGAGGGGAAGTAGATACGGCGCAACAACTGCCACTGGTTCATCCGCAGAGACCGGCCGAGGGTCACCTGGATCGGCGCGGTCGCCCGGAGGCCGAGGGCGACGTTCGCCGTCATCGCCGCGAAGCCGAGCAGCGATGCCAGCAGGATCAGCGACAGCGGGCCGGCCCCCAGCAGACTCAGCAGCACCGGATAGAAGGCGAACGCCGGGATCGAGTAGTAGAGCGTGAGGTAGGGGTTCGCAGCGGCGTAGGCCAACGGGAACCTGAACAGCACCGTGCCCACCACCAGGCCGCCCACGATGGCCAGCGCCGTGCTCAGCAGGATGATCCGCAACGTCCGCCAGACCGTGTCGGTCAGGAAGGTCGGGTCCGTGACCAGTTCCCAGGTCCGCCCCAGCGTCGACGTGACGGGCACCCACGAGAAGGGGTCCAGGACGCCGACCCGGCACAGCATCTCGTAGACGCCGAAGACGACACCGATGATCAGCACGCGGGTGAGGACGACCGTGCGGTGATGGGTCATGCCCGCACCGACACCACGTTGCTGGACTCGACGCCCTCCATCTCCATCAGGCAGGACCACAGCGTGTGGGTGAAGCGCGCGTACTCGGTGCTGGCCAGCGTGCCCAGCGTGCGCGGCTTCGCGATCGGCACGTCGAAGCTCTCCCTGATCGCCCCCGGCCGGGCGCTGAGCACCACCACACGGTCGGACAGCAGAGCCGACTCCTGAATGCTGTGCGTCACCAGCAGGATGGTCGTGCCGACCCGGGTCACCAGGTCCAGCAGCTCCAGCCCGAGGCGCAGCCGGGTCTGCTCGTCCAGGGCACCGAACGGCTCGTCCATGACGATGAGCTCGGGTTCCATGGCCAGCACGCGGGCGACCGCGACACGCTGCCGCATGCCACCGGAGAGCTGGTGCGGGTGGGCGTCGGCGAACTCGGTCAGACCGACGAGATCGAGCATCTCCTTGGCCCGGCGGGCGGACTCCGAGCGGGACACGCCGGTCATCTCCATGCCGAACGCGATGTTGCTGAGGACGCTGCGCCACGGGAGGGTGGAGTCCTGCTGGAAGACGATCCCGACCTTGGTGCTCGGGCCGGTCATGGCCGTGCCCTGCAGCAGGACCTGGCCCCGGGTGACCGGCCGGAGCCCGGCGATCACCTCCAGCAGGGTCGTCTTGCCGCAACCGCTCGGTCCGAGCACCGATACGACCTGCCCCTGGTCGACCTGCAGGTTGATGTCCTGCAGGGCCACGACCGCCCCGTTCTTGAGCGGGTATTCCTTGGTGACGCCGCGGACGTCGAGGATGTGCCGACCTGTGGCCACGCTCATCAACCCTTGTAGCCGGGGAGCTGGCTCAGGTCGATGCGCGAGTCCTCAGGGAGGAACTGCTGGTCGATGAGGTCGTCCCAGGGGATCGTCTTGCCGTCGTAGGCACCGAGCACCTTCATCCCCTCGATGGTGTTGGTCAGACCTTCGACCGACAGTGCCTGGGTGAAGTAGCTCTCGTCGGCGGCAAGACGCGTCATGACGTCGACGCCGGTCTTCTCGTCGATGCCGGCGCCTTCCGCGAAGATGACGCCCGCCTCGTCCGGGTGCTCGCGGATGAACTGCTGCGACTTGGCGATCGCGTTCATGAACCGCTGCACCAGGTCGGGGTTCTCGTCGATGAGCTTCTGGCTCGCGACCGTGACCACCTGGATGTAGTTCGGGAGGATGTCGACGGCGTCCCCGACGGTCTTGAGGTCGCCCTTGGCCATCTCGGTGGTCAGCAGCGGCTCGGTGAGGATGGAGGCGTCCACCTCACCGCTGCGCACCAGGACGAGACCTGCCGCGAGGTCGCCGGTGCTGACCGTCTTGACACATTTCGGATCGAGGCCGGATGCCTGGGCCATCAGCGCGGTGAGCGCCTCGGAGTTGGAGCCGGGCGCAGTGATGCCCCAGACGCCGTTGCCACAGAAGTCCTTGAGGGAGTTGAAGGGTGAGTCCTTCCTGGCCACCCACACCAGGTCGGCGATGCTGCCGGACGAGGTGCCGATGCCCACGAGGGGTGCGCCGGCGGCGGCCGCCTGCACGAGCCCGGTCGTCGCGACGTCGCCGAAGTCGAGGTCACCGGTGGTGATGCTGCGGACGGTGGTGCCACCGCCGGCCCCGGGGACGATCCCGTCCAGGGCGATCCCCTCCTCCTCGAAGAAGCCCTTGTCCATGCCGACCATGTAGGTCGCGGAGTAGCCGCTGGTGGGCCAGTGCGAGACGGTCACGCTGACCTTGTCCAGGCCGCCGGAATCACCTCCGCCGTCGGAGCCGCCGCCGCAGGCGGTGAGTGCCCCGGACGCGACCAGCCCGAGGGTCAAGGCGGCGACGACACGCGGCCGCACGATCCGGCGGCCAGCGTCGAAACGGATAGGTGACATCTCTGGAGTCCTCCATCAGACGGGTACCACCTGTGGCGGCGGTCACGCCGTGAGTAGACACCCCACTAAAGTTACGTGTCAACCATCTGGCGCGTAGAGGATCGCCGCCGTCGGCGACCCGTTCGCGGCGGTACCTGCCGGCAGCAGGACAGGTCCGCCACCCGCGGTCGATCGACAGCCTGAGAGATGACGGGATCTCACCGACCGCAGTCCAGAGGGACTGCCCGGCGGTGCCAGCGAACAGGCCGCCGGTAGCGTGGCGCGGCGCGACAGCTCCTCCGTGTCGACGCGTGGCCATGAGTTTGATCGCCCCGCTCGAGGCGGTACTGCCGATGATCACCGGCTGGGCCGACGCCGCGCCCTGACCACTGCCGCGCCCCCGGCCGACAGCTTCGCGAGCGCGGGCTATCGTCCGGCCGGTGAAGGAACGGCCGGGATGCTGAGCGAGGACCACAGCGGGGTCCACCTGGCCCACACCGAGGACTCGCCGGCCCGCCAGGTGTGGCGGCGGGTCGTCATCGCGTCCCTGGTGCTGATCACGACCGTGCTCATCGTCTACCTGGACCGCGACGGCTACGTCGACAACAACGGGGGCGAGATCAGCGTCCTGGACGCGACCTACTACGCCACCGTCACCCTCTCCACCACCGGCTACGGCGACATCA
>JAOPVN010000317.1 GCA_025966175.1 Modestobacter sp.
CCAGCGGCCCTCGGGCATGTCGGGCACCCGCTCGAGCTGGGAGCGGAAGCTGGGGAAGGAGTCGATCCAGGTCTGCCGGTTGAACGGCTGCTGGGCGGTCCCCTCCGTGTCGTCCTCCGGGCAGCAGAGGAAGAGGTAGGTCCACTCGGGGGAGGACGGGATCACGCCCACCCGGCGTCCCCCGTTCCACTCCTCCCAGGCCACGTTGACCGGGTCGTCGGCGGTGCGCGGGACGAGATGGCGCCCGCAGCCGTCGCCGAGGTTGGTGATCTGCTGGGTGAGGCCCAGGGTGTCGCGGACCCGGGAGTAGACGCCGTCGGCGCCGATCACCAGGTCGGCCTTCACCGAGCTGCCGTCGGCCAGGTCCAGCGACCCGTCCGGGCCGGCGCCGACGACGGAGGAGCTGGTCCGGATCTCCACGCCGGCATCGGTCGCCGCCTGCGCCAGTGCGGTGTGCAGGTCGCGGCGCAGGACGGTGTAGAGCCGGCCGTCGCGCAGCCACTCGCGCTGCAGCAGCCGCTGCTTGTGGTCGCGCAGCTCGGGGCTGTTGATCCGTTCGCCGCGGGAGGTGACCGCCTCGGCGGCACCGATCGCCTCCAGCGCGCGCAGGGCGTTCTCCCAGAGATAGATGCCCGCGCCGATCTCGCGCAGCTCGGCACCGCGTTCGTGCACCCGGACCGACCATCCGCGCTGGGCGAGAGCCGTGGCCATGGTCAGCCCGGCCAGGCCGGCTCCGGCGATCTCAACATGCCTCGTGGTGCTCACGTGTCTCCTCCGACCCCGGAGACCGGGGTGTTGTTCCTGTAGTCACACTTCAGTTTTGCGGAAGCTACTTCAGAAGTGGTGGTCACCACAAGAGGCGCGCGCAGGCGTTCGGGCCGGAGGGGCGCCCGGATACAGTCGGAGCCACTCTGTGGCCCACGAGAGATGGCTTTCTGTGACGAGCAAGCAGGTCGATCCCCCCGGTGACCTCGGGGGGCGGATGCGCGAGCTCCGGCGCCGGAACAACATCACGTTGCGCGAGGTGGCCGACGCGGCCGGCGTCTCCGAGAGCTTCGTGTCCCAGGTCGAGCGCGGTGTCGCCAACCCGTCGATGGCGTCGCTGCGGCGGATGGCCGAGGCGCTCGGGGAGAGCGTCGCGTCCCTGTTCGTGGGCTCGGAGACCCCGGGCATGGTGGTCCGGGCCGGTGACCGGAAGCGGCTGGCCCACCCGGCCGGCTCGCTGGACGACTACCTGCTCACCCCGCCCGGCGCGAAGACGCTGCAGGTCATCTACTCGGTGGTCGCGCCCGGTGACGGATCCGGCGAGGAGCCCTACACGCACCCGGCCGACGAGGAGTGCATCATCATCATCGCCGGGCAGCTGGTCGTCACCAGCAACGGCGAGGAGTACCTGCTCGAGGAGGGCGACTCCTTCCTGCTGGACCCCAAGCAGCCGCACAGCTACCGCAATCCCGGTGAGGTGCCTACCCGGTCGATCTGGGTGATGAGCCCCCCGATGTACTGACGGGTCGCCGCACCTCCACGCCCGGTGCCGCGGACGCGTGGCTACCGTCGGCGGCGATCGGCCGCACCGGGCGACCGGCAGAACGGGGGAGTGCCCGATGGCCAACCTGGAGTCACTGCGCCGGTTCGGCCTGGTGCTGGAGATGGCCGAGGCGGCCGGGGACGGCGACTGGGTGGCCTGGACGAAGGTGCTCGGCGGTCTGGACGAGGACACCCGGGCCGACGTCGTCCGTCAGTCGTCCCTGGTCATCGCCATGCTCTGCGAGCGCGAGGCCGAGCGTCGGGGCATCACCCGGGACCAGTTCCTGGCCCAGTTCCGGGCCGAGGCCATGGAGGGCTGGGCTGACGAAGAACCGGGCTGAGCGCGCCGGCCCGCGAGCGAGCTGAGCGCTCTCCCATCGTCCGGATCGCTCAGGCGGGCGGAGCGACCCGCTGGCACCACTCGAGCGCCCGGTCGTACCAGAGTTCGGCGTTCGGCACCAGGTTGATGTCGTGCCCGGACCGGGGGAGCACGTAGGTCTCCAGCTGTGCGGCCGGACCGTAGAACGGCCCTTCTGATTCGGCGAGGGTCGCGTCGTTGGCGCAGTCCGCGTAGCCCAGCCCGCCGCCCTGCCGGCAGAAGACCGAGTCGTTGCTGCCGTTGACGAGCAGCACCGGGGCGGTGATCTCGTCGGTCCGCAGCAGCGGCGTGGCCGCGAGGTAGGGCGCGAGGGTGGCTGCGTATCCGCCCGGGTCCGGGCTCCTGGTCGCCTCGTCGGCGGCCAGCACGGCGGGGTCGACGTCGCCGCCGGCGTAGAAGTCGGTACGGGCGCCGGGGATGCTCAGGTAGCCCAGGTCGCCGAACGGAACCTGCGGTGCGGTCACCGGGTCCAGCAGGGCAGGACGGGCAGTGTCGAAGATGTCGACGAGGCCGAGCGGGCCGGCTCCGTGGGACGTCCCGGTGGCGATGTAGCCGTCCGCGTCGTCATACGTCGCAGCCTCGATGTGGTTGGTCAACGTGCCCAGGGAGTGACCCACGAGGATCACCTTCCGGTAGGCGGTGCCGAGCGTCCCGCTGCGTGCGGCCTGGACCGCGGAGTGGATCGCGTACGCCTCCGAGTCGATGGTGACCGACGCGCTGAGCGGGTGCGAGCTCCGGCCGACGCCGAGCAGGTCGATCGCGAGGGTGGCGTACCCGGCGCGGTTCATGTGGCCGCTGTAGGAGTACTTCCCGTCGAATCCCGGGAAGTTCCAGTACGTGTGCGAGTACGTCGCGCCGTGGACGAGCACCTGGATGGTCGTCGGGGTGGAGTCGGCCGGCGTGCACAGTTCGCCGTAGATCTGCAGGTTCTGCGGGGCGCTGGGCGAGAGGCCGGTGCTGATGCTGACGTCGCGGCACACCGGCTCGGACGACGGCGGGCGCGCCGCGGCCACACCGGTGGCTCCCCCGACGAGGCTGACGGTGAACGCCACGAGGGCCGCTGAGATGGCTGCCGGGTATGTACGTGCCCTGACCTGCACCGTTCCTCCTTGATCGCCGCCGTGATCCCGGGACGCTAGCACGGAAGTGGCAGTCGACTGTCACAATTGTGGACCCAGGCGGTGCTGGGTTCGTCAGCAGGGTGCGATGTGGGTGGGAAATCCTCCCGGCCACGGCCGAGCCGCTCGCCCCGCCGTGGCCGGCTCTTCGGCTGGTGGTGGTGCGGTGGCCCCCCGCGGGCCCGGGTAGCCCGCCGGGCAACGCCGACGCTGACCCGGCCGCCGGATGCCAGCCCGGCCCGGAGCGGGGAAGGCGGCGGCTGAGCGGCCCCGCCACCCGGGGGGTGCGGTACCGACGACGGACGGGTCAGGTCCGCCGGGAGATCAGCTCGACGAGCAGGGCGAACCGCTCGTCGATCTGCTCGGCGAGGTCCGCACGTGCGGGGCCGGCCGCCCAGTCGACCAGCACGTTCTGCACCGTCGTCATGCTCACCGCCGCGAGCAGGTCGGCGGCAGCGTCGGGTCGGCTGAGACCGCGGCGTCGGGCGAGCGCCTCGGCGACCCGGGCGACGTTCTTCTCGTGGTGCACCTGCTCCTGTCCGCGCAACACGTAGGACGAGGCCAACGCCTGGTGGTAGAGCCGGATCCGCCGGTGCAATCGCGTGACCCCGGGGGCGAGGGAGGAGAACGACGCCGACACCGCGTCGATCTCGCTCAGGTCCGCCGGCTGGGCGAGGTAGACGTCGGTGAACGAGGTGACGAAGTCGTCCTCCCCGAACAGGAGCACGCTCTCCTTGGTGGCGAAGTACCGGAAGAATGTCCGCGGCGAGACACCCGCAGCAGCCGCGATGTCGTCGGTGGTGATCGCGTCGAAGCCGCGCTCGGCCACCAGGTCGAGTGCCGCATCGACCAGCGCCTGCCGGGTCCGGGCCTTGTGCTCGGTGCGGCGCGGCTGCGCATCCGGTGCGCCGGCGACGCTCACCGGGACACCGGCACGAACTCGGGCCCGCGGAACTCCCCGCCGCCGACGGGCATCAGGCGCACCTCGACCGGCATCCCGATGTGCACGGCGTCCACCGGCGCCCGCACCACCCCGGTCAGCCGGATCCCGGACTGCTCCGCCAGCTCCACGAGCCCGACGACGTACGGCGGCTCGTGCCCCGGCACGGTCGGCTGCCGGACGACGATGAAGCTGAACACCTCGCCCCGCCCGCTCACCGGCTCGAACCGGGTCGGCTGACCGCAGTGCCGGCAGGCCTCCAGCGGCGGGTGCTGCCACCGGCGGCACTGCGTGCACCGGTCGATCGACAGCACGCCGTCGCGCGTCGACTCCCAGAAACCGGCACTGTCGGCGTCGGGCACGGGAACCGGCGCTCGGGTGACCGCCCCGGGGTCGCTCGTGGTCGTCATGGGTGCTCCCGGGAGTAGATGTTGGCACCGCCGTAGGGGCCGCCGCCGGCGGTCACCAGGGCGAGGTTCGCGTCCTGCACCTGACGCGTCCCGGCCTGCCCGCGCAGCTGCAGCGCGGCCTCGAAGTGGTGGTTGAGCCCGTGGATGTACCCCTCCGACAGCAGGCCGCCGTGGGGGTTGATGACGACGTCTCCGCCGTAGGTCGCCCGCCCCTCGGCGAAGAACGGGCCGACCTGCCCTGGCTCGCAGAGCCCGAAGCCCTCCATCGTGGCCATCACCGTGTACGTGAAGCAGTCGTACATGCAGGCGAGGTCCATGTCGCCGGGCCGCAGGCCGGTCCGGTTCCACAGCTGCGGGCCCGCGGTGCGCGCGTACATCGCAGTCGGGTCGTCCCACGCCGACCACCCCGAGCCACCCTGCGAGTTGGCTGATCCGAGGAGCCACACCGGCGACTGCCGGCAGGTGACGGCGATGTCCTCGCCCGCGACCAGGATCGCCACCGCGCCGTCGACCTCGGCCGTGCAGTCGTACACGCGGAACGGCTCGTTGATCCAGCGGCCGGCGAGGTAGTCCTCCATCGTCATCGGGGTGCGCATCATGGCGTGCTCGTTGGGCACCGCGTGGGCGCGCTGCTGGACGGCGATCTGGCCGAGGTCCTCGCAGGTCGAGCCGTAGACGTGCTGGTGCCGCCTGGCCCACATCGCGAACCACTGTGGGGGCACGAGCCAGCTCGCCGGTGCGTCGAACTGCCACTCGCCGGCCACCTCGATGGGGCCTTCCATCGTGCCCAGCCGATGGCCGGAGCGTCCGTTCAGGGAGCGGTAGACGATGACCGCCCGGCACAGGCCCGCTTCGATCACGGCCGCGGCCGTGGCGATCTGGTCGGCGACGAGGTTCCCGCCACCGAGGACGGCGTTGGCCCAGGACAGCTGATCGACCCCGAGACCCCATGCCACCTCGGTCGGCTGGCAGGAGTCGTTGACGTGGAAGGTGACCATGCCGTCGACGTCCCCGGGGGTGAGCCCCGCATCGGCGATCGCGGCACGGGACGCCTCGACCGCCATCGCCCGGGGCGTGCGGCCGGACCTGCGGGTGTACTCGGTCCGGCCGATCCCGACGATGGCGACGGACATGGCTCCTCCTCCGCGCAGGAAAGTGGCACTCGACTGTCACCTTCTCTGCGGACGGTAGGCCGTCCAGGCCGATCCAGGAAGCGTCGGCTGCGTGCCGGGCGCGGCGGCCACGCCGGAGGAACGACGTGCGGGAGAGGGGAGTCGAACCCCTACGCCCGAAGGCACCAGATCCTAAGTCTGGCGTGGCTGCCGTTACACCACTCCCGCGTACGAGGGAGTCTAGGAGCTGCCGACCAGGCCTTCTGGCCGCTGATCTGGCAGGCTGTCGCCCGTGCCGCGCAGCCCCGAGCAGATCCAGCAGGAGATCGACGCCGCCCGCGAGTCGCTGGCGGCCACCCTGGACGAGCTGGCCTTCCGTACCAACCCGAAGCGACTGGCCGACCAGGGGAAGGCCAAGGCGCAGGCGTTCCTGCAGAGCCCGCCCGGGATGGCCATCGTCGGCGTGGTCGGACTGACCATCACCTTCGTCGTCACGCGGAAGATCGTCCGGCGCATCAAGCGCTGAGCCCCGCCGAGTGGTGACCTGTCGCCGTCACCCGGCTCCGGTGACCACCACAGCTCGCCACTCGGTGCGATGAGCGTCCGTGTTCGGCTGGCCACGGCGGCCGACGCCGTCACCGCCCGTCCACCTCGCCTCGCGCGCCGCGGCGCTGTCCTGGCTGTCGACGCTGCGCACCGACGCGGAGACCCGCGACTGGATCGCCGGCAGGGCATCGGCACGCTCCTGCTGCGCCAGGTGCAGGCCGCCGGCCCCGACGGTCTCACCTTCGTCGTCTTCGCC
>JAOPVN010000348.1 GCA_025966175.1 Modestobacter sp.
TTCGCAGCAGCCGACCCCGACCTCCGGAGAAGCCCATGCGCGCCACCTCCGCGGACCGCCACCAGCGCCGGAAGGTCGCGCTCACCGCGGCGGTGGCCGCCGCGTTGCTGGTCCCGGCGAGCACCGCCTCCGCCGGCCCGTCCGGCGGGTCGCAGCCGCTGCGCGGCCTGGACCTCGACGCGCTGACCATCCCCGAGCTGCAGCAGCAGATGGACGACGGGCAGCTCACCTCCGTCGACCTGACCAGTGCCTACCTCAGCCGGATCGACGCGCTCGACGACGACCTGGGCGCCGTGCTCAGCGTCAACCCCGATGCGCTGGACGATGCCGCCGCGAGCGACCGCGCCCGGGACGAGCAGTCCGCCCGCGGTCCCCTGGAGGGCATCCCGGTGCTGCTGAAGGACAACGTCGACACCGAGCAGCTGCCGACGACGGCGGGCTCCCGGGCGCTGCTGGACAGCGAGCCGGACGACGCCACCCTCACCCGGCGGCTGCGCGACGCCGGCGCGGTGATCCTCGGCAAGGCCAACCTCTCCGAGTGGGCCAACTTCCGCGGCGCGGACCCGACCAGCGGGTGGAGCGGCGTGGGCGGCCAGACCGCCAGCCCCTACGTGCTGGACCGCAACCCCTGCGGCTCGTCCTCGGGCTCCGCCGTCGGCGTCGCGGCCTCGCTCGCCCAGGTGGCGATCGGCACCGAGACCGACGGCTCGATCGTCTGCCCCGCCGGCCAGAACGGGATCGTCGGCCTCAAGCCGACCCTGGGCCTGGTCAGCCGGGACGGGATCGTGCCGATCTCCGCCGAGCAGGACACCGCCGGCCCGATGGCCCGGCACGCGGTGGACGCCGCCCTCCTGCTGCAGGTCGTCGCCGGGCCGGACGAAGCCGACGCGGCGACCCAGGAGATCCCCGCCGACCTGGACGACGACTTCGCCGACCTCGACCTCGACGCGCTGCAGGGCGCCCGGATCGGGGTGTGGACGCTGACCCCGGAGCAGGCCGCGACCGTCGACGACCGGACCGAGGGGGTCTTCGCGGCCGCGGTGAAGCAGGTCGAGGCCGCCGGGGCCACCGCGGTGCCGGTCCAGCTGGCCCACCAGGACGAGATCAACGCCGGGGAGACCCCGGCACTGCTGGCCGAGTTCCACCGCGACCTGAACGCCTACCTGGCGGCGACCCCGGGCGACCACCCCGCCGACCTGGCCGGGCTGATCGCGTTCAACGCCCACGACCCGGTGGAGCTCGCGTACTTCGGCCAGGAGCTGTTCGAGCGGGCCCAGGCGGCGGCGGTGCCGGCCGAGGACCCGGCGATCGAGCAGACCCGGGACCGGATCCGGCAGCTGGCCCGCGCGGCCATCGACGAGGCGCTCGCCCAGGGGCCGGGGCCCGAGGACGACCTGGAGGCGATCGTCGGGCTGACCAACACCCCGGCCTGGCAGACCCGGTACCAGAACCTGGACGGCGCGGCCGATGCGTTCGTCCATGGCTCGTCGGGCCCGGCGGCGGTGGCCGGCTACCCGGACGTGACGGTGCCCGCCGGGTTCTCCGGCCCGCGCGAGACCCTGCCGGTGGGCATCTCCTTCTTCAGCACCCGCTGGTCCGACGCCCGGATGCTCGACCTGGCCGCGGACTTCGAGGACCAGGCGACGGCCCGGGAGGCGCCCGGGTACCTGCCGACCGTCGGCGCCGACCCGGCGCCGGGCAGCTGAGCCGTCGGGCCGGCAGCGGTCTCAGCCCGCGAGGACACCCCCACGGCCCAGGACCAGACGGGTCAGCAGCGCCTGCAACTGGGCACGCTCGGCCGTGGAGAGGTCGCCCAGCTGGCCGGTGAGAGCGCGGTCGACGTCCCGCGCCGCGGCCTCCCGGGCCGCGCGGCCGGCGTCGGTGGCGGTCACCAGCTTGGTGCGGCGGTCGGTGCTCGACGCGCGTCGCTCCACCAGCCCCGCTGCGGTCAGCTCGTCCACCAGCAGCACGACCTGACTGGGGTCCAGCCCCAGGACGTCGGCCAGCTCCCGCTGGGACAGCCCCTCCTCGGCATCGCAGGCCAGCAGCAGCACCGAGTACGGGCGCACCCGCAACCCGTGCCCGGCGAGCACGGCGTTCGACGCGCGCACGACCAGGCCGCTGGCCCGGGAGAGCAGGAAGCCGACGTCGTCGATCAGTGCGCCGGATTCCATGAGGTCCTCCATCGTCGGGACCGTCAACGGTAGCGAGGCCGGGGTCGGCGGGGTCAGTCCAGCATCGCGGCGCGCAGCTCCTCGGCGTCGAGCCGGACCTGGTCGAGCACGCCGACGACGTCACGCTCGCGCAGCTGACCACAGCTGACCGCCTCGATGGGGATCTCCTGGTGGCCGTCGTCGGTGAGCCGGGCGGCGATCTCGAACGCCGCCCGGAGCAGGGCCCCCTGGAACGAGCCCGGGTCGTCGACCTGCTTGAGCGGCACCACCATGCCCGGCGGGAAGGACCACTGCTCCAGCGCCACCGAGGTCAGCCGCAGCGCCGAGATGCCGTAGCGCTGCACCTCGCCCGACCGGCGACCGGCGAAGGACCGGTCCTCCGCCCACAGCTCCGCGTAGCCCACCGGGTCGTTGTGGTGCAGCAACGCGACGCCCAGCTGCGCCAGCAGGCCCAGACACAGGGCGTCCTGCGGGCGTTCGGCGAACCGCGGCGCCAGGGTGGAGGCGGCCAGCGCGAGGCTGGTGCTCACCTCCCAGAAGTCCTCGGGCAGGCGGGACTCGTCGTCCAGGTCGGTGAGCGCGACGGTGGCCATGGTGCGGACCGTCGCGAAACCGACCACCGTGACCGCGAACTGCAACGAGGTCACCCGCCCCCGCATGCCGTAGAACGCGGAGTTGGCGAGCTTCATGACCCGGCTGGCCAGCGCGACGTCGGCCGCGAGGATCCGGGACAGCTCCCGGGCGCTGGCCTGCTCGGAGTTGGTCTGGGCGACGATGTGCGCGGCCACGGGGCGCTGCGCGGACATCCGGTCGATGCTGGCCAGCACGCGCTCGAGGTCGAAGGTCGGCGCGAGGGCCAGGGACGGGGCAGCGGGCGGGGTCACGTCGACTCCAGATCAGGGTGGGTGTGCGGCACGGGGGTCACGGTCACGCCTCCATCGCGTGCTGGGCGGCGAACCAGGCGGCGGCGTCGTCGCCGGTGAGCGGTGCGGCAAGGCTGAAGCCCTGCAGGTAGGTGGCGCCGAGCCGGGCGAGCTCGGCGGCCTGCTCGAGGGTCTCCACGCCCTCGGCGACCGTGCACAGGCCCAGGCTGCTCGCCAGCGCGATCACCGCGGAGGTGATCTCGGAATGGCCGTCGGCGAGCTCGGCGACGAACGAGCGGTCCACCTTCAGACAGTCGACCGGCAGGTGCCGCAGGTACGCGAGCGAGGAGTAGCCGGTACCGAAGTCGTCGATGGAGACCTGGACGCCGAGGTCGCGCAGCTCCAGCAGCACCCGGCGGGCCGTGGCGGGGTCCTTCATCAGCGCCGACTCGGTGATCTCGATCGACAGCCGGCAGGGGTGCAGGCCGTGCCGCCGCAGCGCCGACTCGACGTGCCCGCGCAGGTTGGCGTCCAGTTGCAGCGCCGAGACGTTCACGTTGGCCCTCGCCGGGGCGGCCATGCCGAGCTCCTGGTCCCACTCGGCGAGCTGGCGGCAGGTCTCGTCGAGGACCAGCAGCCCCAGCCCGGAGACCAGGCCGCTCTCCTCGGCCAGCGGTACGAAGGTGCTGGGAGTGATCGCCCCGCGCACCGGGTGCTGCCAGCGGGCCAGGGACTCCACGGCCACGGCGGTGCCGTCCTCGGTGCTGAAGATCGGCTGGTACATCAGCGTGATCTCGCGCCGGTCGATCGCCTCGCGGAGCTCCGCGACCAGCCGCAGCTTGTCCCGCGCCTGTGCCCGGGCATCGGAGTCCAGGACGGTGATCCGCCCCTTCCCCGCCGCCTTGGCCTGGTACATGGCGATGTCGCAGTCGCGGATGAGCTCCTCGGCCGCGGTGTGCTCGGCGGTCTGCACGGTGACGCCGACGCTCGCCGCGGGGCGCACCTCCACGCCGCCCAGCGACACCGGCCGGCGCAGCGCCTCGGCGATCCGCTCGGCCAGGGCCACGGCGTCGGCCTCGACGACGGCCTGGCAGACGACGACGAACTCGTCGCCGCCGAACCGGGCGACCAGGTCACCCGGGCGAACCGTGGTCCGCAGGCGCCGGGCGAGTTCGACCAGCAGTTGGTCCCCGGCGGCGTGCCCGAGGGAGTCGTTGACGACCTTGAAGTTGTCCAGGTCCAGGAAGATGCAGGCCAGCTGCCCGTCGCCGGGGCGGAAGCGCTCGGCGACGTGCTGGGCGAGCAGCGTGCGGTTGGGCAGGCCGGTGAGCGGGTCGTGGTTGGCCTGGTGGGCCAACCGCGCCTCGAACGCCATCCGCTCGGTGATGTCCTCGATCGTCCCGACGAAGCCGGCACCCACCCCGGGGGTGAACAGGTGCGAGAAGCGGATGACCGTCGTCCGCTCCGTGCCATCGGCGCGGACCAGCCGGGCCGTGGCCTCGCCCTCGCCGACCTCACCCCCGCCCCCGAGGACCGCGGCGGCCTCCTCGATGACGGCGTCGAGGTCGTCGGGGTGCACGGTGGTCATCCAGCCGGTGCCCAGCAGCTCCTCGGCCTGCAGGCCCACCAGCGCGCAGAACGCGTCGTTGACGTGGGCCAGGCGCATGCCCTGCTCGGACAGCAGCGTGGGGACCGGGGAGCGCTCGGTGAGGGTGGCGAAGCGACGCTCGTGGGCATCCGCGGTCGCGCGCAGCGCCCGCTCCGTCTCGGTTGCCGTGGAGAAGAGCCGCAGCGTCCACAGCCGGCCGGCCGGAGCCGGGGCCGCCGCGACGACGCACTCCACGCTCGCGCCGGTCGCGGTGCGCACCGGCAGGGTCATCCGGGCCGATCGCTCGCGGCGCAGCAGGAGCTTGAGCTCGCCGGCCGCGAGGCTGGGCAACAGCTGGTCGACCGGCAGCGCGCGCAGGTCGTCGCGCGCGTAACCGAGCAGCTGCACGGCCTTGTCGTTCGACCAGCTGACCCGCAGGGTCCGGCCGACCGCCTCGACGGTGAGGATCGCCATCGTGTCGCTGATCGACGCGGCGTGGAAGACAGCGGCCACGATCTCCGGGGACGCCTGGTGCTCGTTCGTCATCCGCGATCTCGCTGCCACGCCGTCCCTCCCGCCCGAGCCTGGGTGCACGTCGGCGCACTCTGGTCACAGCGTCGGCGTCCGGGCGGCAGCTCTCCACCCCTTCGGGCGGACTTCCCCCCTTCGGGCGGGGTCGCGGGGACGGCGGCCACGAGGCGTGACCCCGGCCCCGGAGTTACCCGGCAGTAGGCGATGTGGGATGTTCGACTACCCCACGTCGAGACGGCAGAGCTGCTGTCAGGAATGAGGTCCGATGCGCTTGCAGCTGTCGCCCGAGGACCAGGCCTTCCGGGAGGAGATGCGCGCCTTCTTCACCTCCGCGGTGCCGCAGTCGATCCGGGACACGGTCGCGGCCCGCCGCGAACTGACCAAGGACCAGCTGGTGGAGAGCCAGCGCGTGCTCAACGCCGCCGGCCTCGCCGTGCCGCACTGGCCGGTCGAGTGGGGTGGCCGCGGCTGGACGCCGCTGCAGCGCCACATCTGGCACGAGGAGATGATGGCCGCCTGCGTGCCGCCGCCGCTGGCCTTCAACGCCACGATGATCGGCCCGGTCATCGCCGCCTTCGGCAACCAGCAGCAGAAGGAACGGTTCCTGCCGCCCACCGCCAACATGGACATCTGGTGGTGCCAGGGCTTCTCCGAGCCCGACGCCGGCTCCGACCTGGCCTCGCTGCGCACCACCGCCGTCCGCGATGGGGACCACTGGGTCGTCAACGGCCAGAAGACCTGGACGACGCTGGGTCAGTACGCCGACTGGATCTTCTGCCTCGCGCGCACCGACCCGACGGCCGAGAAGCGGCAGCGCGGCATCTCGCTGCTGCTGTTCCCGATGGACACCCCGGGGGTCACCCTCCGGCCGATCGAGCTCATCGACGGCGGCCGCGAGGTCAACGAGGTCTTCTTCGAAGACGTCGTCGTGCCGGCCGAGAACCTCGTCGGCGAGGAGAACCAGGGCTGGGGCATCGCCAAGTTCCTGCTCGGCAACGAGCGGGTGGGGGTCGCGCCGGTGGCGATGATCAAGCGGCTGATGGCCCAGGCCAAGCAGCACGCCGCCGAGATCACCGTCGGGGGTGCGCCGCTGTCGGCCGACCCGCTGCTGGCCGCGCGGATCGCCGAGCTGGAGAACGAGGTGCTGGCGCTGGAGCTGACCGCGATCCGGGTGGTCGCGAACTCCGCCGACGGCAAGCCGCACCCGGCGTCCTCGGTGCTCAAGCTGCGCGGCACCGAGCTGCAGCAGGCGGCCACCGAGCTGCTCGTGGACATCGCCGGGCCGGCCTCGGTCGCCTCGTTCGCCGGCGAGGACTCCGACGTCCCCGGCTGGGCGCGGGTCGCCACGCCGTCCTACCTGAACTACCGCAAGGCCTCCATCTACGGCGGCTCGAACGAAGTGCAGCGCACCATCATCGCCGGCTCGATCCTGGGGTTGTGAGGTCACCGTGGAGTTCAGCTACGACGACGAGCAGGTCGCGCTCCGGGAGGCCGTCGCCGGCCTGCTCGCCCGGGCCTACGGCGGGGACCAGCGCCGCGAGGTGACCGCCACCGATCCCGGCTTCGACGAGAAGACCTGGGGCCGGCTGGCCGAGATGGGGGTCCTCGGGCTCCCGTTCGCCGAGTCCGACGGCGGGATGGGCGCCGGCCCGGTGGAGGTGTCCATCGTCGCCGAGGAGATCGGCCGGGTGCTCGCGCCCGAGCCGTTCATCGAGGCCGTCGTCCTCGCCGGCGGGCTGGTGTCCGACCTGGGCACCGACGCCCAGCGGGCCGAGGTGCTGGGCGCGGTCGCCGAGGGCTCGCTGATCCCGGCGTTCGCGCACACCGAGCCCGGATCCCGGTGGGAGCCGGCGGCGCTGGCCGTCACGGCCACCGAGGACGGCGGCAGCTGGCGGCTGACCGGGGTGAAGGAGCCGGTGCCCAACGGCGCCCGCGCCGACCTGCTGGTCGTCAGCGCCCTGGTGGGCGGCGCGACCCGGCTGTACCTGGTGCAGGGCGACGCCGAGGGGCTCACCCGCACCGGGTACCGGAACCACGACGGCACCCGGTCGGCCAAGGTCGCGTTCGACGGCACCCCGGCCCAGCTGCTCGGCGACGCCGCCGGTGACCGGACGGCCGCGATCGAGAAGGCGCTGGCCCGGGCGCGGGTCGCCTACGGCCACGAGGC
Organism: Modestobacter sp.; assembly: GCA_025966175.1. GTDB lineage: Bacteria > Actinomycetota > Actinomycetes > Mycobacteriales > Geodermatophilaceae > Modestobacter. The sequence goes on from JAOPVN010000348.1 coordinate 7,324, forward strand.
GCTCGGTGCGATGGAGACGGCGCTGACCACGACGTCGGAGTACCTGAAGACCCGCAAGCAGTTCGGGGTCACGCTGAACAAGTTCCAGGCGCTGACCTTCCGGGCCGCGGACATGTACGTCTCCCTCGAGCTGGCCCGCAGCACGGTCATGTGGGCGACGCTGGTCGTCGACGCCGACGGTGACGTCGTCGCCGCTGCCGACCGGGCCCGGCTGCAGACCAGCCGCGCCAGCCGGCACATCGGCAAGGAGGCGATCCAGCTGCACGGCGGGATCGGCATGACCGCGGAGTACAAGGTCGGGCACTACACCAGCCGGCTCACCGCGATCGACCACCTGCTCGGCGACGGCGACTGGGCGTTGTCCCGGCTGGCCGCCGGGGTCACCGAGTACGAGACGGTCGACCCGCTCGCCTGATCGACCAGCACCACCCGAGGGCCCGGACGGCGACCGCCGTCCGGGCCCTCGCGCGTCCGAGCCACTCGCCCTGGTCCGGAAGGGGTCGCCGGCCGCTGATCCACCGGCGGGGAGACTCGGGAATGACGACGGCGTCTCCCCGGTTCCACGGACAGTAGTTGCACTCTCAACAACCTGGAGCACGAGATGCAGTTCGGGATCTTCACGGTCGGCGACGTCACGCCCGACCCGACGACCGGCCGTACACCCACCGAGGCCGAGCGCATCAAGGCGATGATCGCCATCGCGCTGAAGGCCGAGGAGGTCGGACTCGACGTCTTCGCCCAGGGCGAGCACCACAACCCGCCGTTCGTGGTCTCCTCCCCCACCACGACGCTGGGCTACATCGCGGCCAAGACCGACAAGCTCATCCTGTCGACGGCCACGACGCTGATCACCACCGACGACCCGGTGAAGATCGCGGAGGACTTCGCGACGCTGCAGCACGTCGCCGACGGCCGCGTCGACCTGATGATGGGCCGCGGCAACACCGGCCCGGTCTATCCCTGGTTCGGCAAGGACATCCGCGACGGCATCCCGCTGGCCGAGGAGAACTACCAGCTGCTGCGCCGGCTGTGGCGCGAGGACGTCGTGGACTGGGAGGGCAAGTTCCGCACCTCGCTGCAGGGCTTCACCGCCACGCCCCGCCCGCTGGACGGCGTCCCGCCGTTCGTCTGGCACGGCTCGATCCGCAGCCCGCAGATCGCCGAGCAGGCCGCGTACTACGGCGACGGCTTCTTCCACAACCACATCTTCTGGCCCAAGGAGCACA
>JAOPVN010000362.1 GCA_025966175.1 Modestobacter sp.
CCTGCGACAACTACCTCTTCGGCCCGAGCCGGAACCCGTTCGACCTGTCGAAGAACACCGGTGGTTCCTCGGGTGGGAGCGCGGCCGCGGTGGCTGACGGTCTGTTGTCCCTGTCGGAGGGGACTGATGGGGGCGGCTCGATCCGCATTCCGGCGGCCTGGTGCAACCTCGTCGGTTTCAAGGCCTCCTATGGGCGTGTGCCGTCCATCGCTCGCCCGAACGCCTTCAGCTCTCTGAACCCCTTCCTCTTCGAGGGGGCGTTGACGCGCACCGTGGACGACGCCGCCCTAGCCCTGGACGTGCTGTCCGGTTACGACGACCGCGATCCCTTCGCCCTCGACGACACCACCACCTTCGCCGGTGCCACCCGGAACTCGATCCGGGGCAAGCGCATCGCCTACACGCCGGACTTCGGCATCTACCCGGTCGACCGCCGGGTGGCCGCGGTGGTCAAGAAGGCAGTGCTGGCCTTCGAGGAGGCCGGTGCCATCGTCGAGGAGGTCCCCTTCAGCTTCGACTACGACCAGCGGGAACTCAGCGACCTGTGGAGCCGCCTGATCATCCCGCTCAACATCGAGGGGCTGGAGGGGCTGGCAGCGCAGGGCATCCCCCTGCTCACCGAGCACCGGGACGACTTCCCCCCGGAGTACCTCCGCTGGATCGACGAGGGCTACCGGTTCACCGCCCAGGACGTGCTCCGGGACCAGCGGATGCGCACTCACGTCTACGACCAGATCCAGCAGGTCATGCGCTCCTACGACGTGCTGGTCTCCCCCACGCTCGCCTGCCTGCCGGTGGACAACGCCGGCGACGGGAACACCCTGGGGCCCAGCACGATCGAGGGCGTCGAGGTCGATCCGCTCATCGGCTGGTGCCTGACCTACCTGCAGAACTTCACCGGCCACCCCGCCGCCTCGGTCCCCGCCGGCTACGTCGACGGGCTGCCGGTCGGGATGCAGGTGGTGGGGCGCCGCTACGGCGACGCGGACGTGCTGGCCGTCAGCGCCGCGTTCGAACGGCTTCGTCCCTGGCACGACCACTACGCCCGAGCCGCCTCCCGCCCGATGGACTGAGCCGGGACACACGGTCGACGGAGGAGTCAGGCGGCGCCGAGCGCGTCCGCGATCCGGTGGTGGGCCACCGCCTCGTGGGCGCGGCTCTGCCGCTCCAGCGTGCGGGCCAGTGCCCGGCGGGCCCAGCCGTTGGCGGGCGCGAGCTCGACCAGCCGGGTCAGCGCCTCCTCGGCGCGGCTGAGCTGGGCCGAGCCGAAGTAGCTGCGGGCCAGCAGCTCCAGCGCCGCCTGGTTCTCCGGCTCGGCGGCGATCACCGACTCCAGCACGCGGGCGGCCTCGATCGGCTGGCCCATCGCGAGGAAGAGGTCGGCGCGGAGGTACTCGGAGTGCAGGTCGATCTCGTGCGGCGTGGTCATGGCGCTCCTTCCACTGCCCGCCAACCGCGGTCGGATCCCGGACGTTCCCGTCACCCGGAGACGCGGTTGTAGAGACTCAGATCACGGACCGGCCTATCCTGAGGGCCTTCTCCAGGGAGCTCACCATGAGCATGAAGACCCATCTCCCCCATCGGACCAGCCGGCGCGGGCACCCGCATCCCGCCGCCCCCGCGCACCAGGACACCGCCGACGCCGACAGCCTCGTGTTCCGCGTCCAGCGGACCGGCGCGATCTGCGTGGGCGTGTTCCTCCTGGTCTTCGGACTGGTCGGGATCAGCGGCGGGCTGGCCTTCTTCTCGACCGACGGTCAACGGATCTTCGGCCTGTCCTCGAACGGCCTGCTGTCGACCATCTCGATCGTGGTCGGGCTGGTCCTCATCGGCGCGGCGCTGCGCGGACCGCGGGTCGCGTCGACGGTGATGATCGTGCTCGGGGTCCTGTTCCTGGTCTCGGCACTGGGGAACCTCGCGGTGCTGCGGACGAGCCTGAACTTCCTGGCCTTCGAGGTCAGCAACGTGTTGTTCTCGATCGCGGTCGGGCTGCTGCTGCTGACGCTGGGCGCCTACGGCCGGGTGAGCGGGAACCTGCCGACCGACAGCCCGTACGCGCACGAGCGGGCGGCGGACGCCGACCCTCCGGAGTCCTACCCCTCGACGCCGGAGGAGTTCGCCGCCGAGGCGGCCATGCGGGAGGCGGAGATCGCGGTCAGCAACCACGTCGGCACCGAGGACCAGCGACGCCGGGTGCGGGCCATGGCGCTCGTGCACACCCGCGCGGACCGGCGCCGGATCTGGCTGGAGTTCGACGCAGCCCTCGCCGTCCCGCCTCCGGACACCCGCGGCAGCCACCCCTCCGCCGTGGCCCGGGCCGTGAGTCTGGCCCGCGGACGGCAGCACGGGGAGGGCCGGCCGGCCGGGAAGTAGCCTCGCGGACGCCATGACATCCGCCGTCCCGACCCGTGTGCGGGTCGACGCCTGCCCGGGCGCGCTGCAGACCCACGCCGCGGCCGACGGCGGGCTGGCCCGGGTGCGGGTCCCCGGCGGCGCGCTCAGCGCGGCGCAGCTGCGGGTGCTGGCCACGGCGGCCCGCGAGCTCGGTAACGGCCACCTGGAGCTGACCAGCCGGGGCAACGTGCAGCTGCGTGGCCTGCCCGCCGGCGCGGAGGTCGAGCTCGGTGCCCGGTTGGCCGGCGCCGGGCTGCTGCCCAGCGCCACTCACGAGCGGGTGCGCAACGTGCTGGCCAGCACCCTGTCCGGCCGGGCGGACGGCGGGCACCTCGACGTCCGGCCGTGGACCCGCGCCTTCGACGCCGGCCTCTGCACCGACCCGGCCCTCGCGGAGCTCCCCGGCCGCTTCCTGGCCACGCTGGACGACGGCCGGGGCGACGTCACCGGCCTCGGTGGGGACGTCGGCCTGCTGGCCCTCTCCCCCGACACCGTCGCGCTGATCCTCGGCGGCACGGACTCCGGGCTGCGCGCGCACCCCGACGACGCCGTCGCCCTCGCGCTGGCCGCGGCGCGGGCCTTCCTCGCCGAGCGGGCGGCCCAGGGCTCGACGGCCTGGCGGCTGACCGAGCTCGCCGACGGCCCCGCCCGGGTCGCCGCCCGCCTGACCCGCCAAAATGGCCATTTTGGCGTTCGGGGGGACGTGCCGGTGGCACCGGTCACCGGTCCGGTCGGGGCGGTGCCGCAGCACGATGGGCGGACGGCGCTGATCGGCGTCGTCCCGCTCGGCCGGCTCAGCGCCGACCAGGCCGACCTCCTCGCCGGCCTGACCGCCGAGGTGCAGCTGACCGCCTGGCGCAGCGTCGTCGTCCCCGACCTCGCCGAGGACGCCGTGGACGACGCCGCCGTCGACCTGTTCCGCACCGGCATGGCGTTCGACGAGACCAGCCCGTGGCTGCGGGTGACCACCTGCGCCGGACGCCCGGGCTGTGCGAAGTCGCTGGCCGACGTCCGCGCCGACGCCACCGCCGCCGTCCGCAGCGGAGCGCTGCCCGCCGACGGCGCCCGACAGCACTGGGCCGGCTGCGAACGCCGCTGCGGCCGACCGCAGGGTGGGGTCGTCGACGTCGTCGCGACGTCCTCCGGTTACCGAGTCGAAGAGGACTGATGTACTCCTACGAGCACGACGGCGCCGAGATCTACCGGCAGTCCTTCGCCACGATCCGGGCCGAGGCCGACCTCTCCCGGCTGCCGGCCGGCGGCGCCCGCCAGCACTGGGCCGGCTGCGACCGCCGCTGCGGCCGACCGTCCAGCGGGGTGGTCGACGTCGTCGCCACCCCGGCCGGCTACCGGATCGAAGAGGGCTGATGTACGAGTACGAGCGCGACGGCGCCGAGATCTACCGGCAGTCCTTCGCCACGATCCGCGCCGAGGCCGACCTCTCCGGGCTGCCCGAGGACCTCGCCCAGGTGGCCGTGCGGATGGTGCACGCCTGCGGGCAGGTCGACCTGGTGGCCGACGTCGCCTTCTCCCCCGACGTCGTCGGCCGCGCCCGGGAGGCGCTGCACGCCGGCGCACCGGTGCTGTGCGACGCCTCGATGGTCGCCGCCGGGGTCACCCGCACGCGGCTGCCCAAGGACAACGACGTGGTCTGCATGCTCAACGACCCGCGCACGCCGGCGCTCGCCGCGGACCTGGGGACGACGCGGACCGCGGCCGCCCTGGAGCTGTGGGGCGACCGGCTCGACGGCGCCGTGGTGGCCATCGGCAACGCGCCGACCGCGCTGTTCCACCTGCTGGAGATGGTCGCCGCGGGCGCTCCCCGCCCGGCCGCCGTGATCGGGATCCCGGTCGGGTTCATCGGTGCGGTCGAGTCCAAGGAGGCGCTGGCCGCCTCCGACCTCGAGTTCCTGGTCGTCCGCGGCCGGCGCGGCGGCAGCGCGATCACCGCCGCTGCCGTGAACGCGATCGCGAGCGAGACCGAATGAGGGCCGTGTTGGCCACCATGGCCCTGGGTGGTGCCGCGTGACCGGGCGGCTGTACGGGGTCGGGCTGGGACCCGGCGACCCGGAACTGGTCACGGTCAAGGCCGCCCGGCTGATCGGCGCGGCCGACGTCGTCGCTTTCCACGCCGCGCAGCACGGCCGGTCGGTGGCCCGCGCCCTCGCCGCGCCCTACCTGCGCGAGGGCCAGGTCGAGGAGCTGCTGGTCTACCCGGTGACCACCGAGGGCACCGACCACCCCGGCGGCTACCAGGGCGCGATCGACGAGTTCTACGAGGCCGCCGCCACGCGGCTGGCAGCGCACCTGGACGCCGGCCGGGACGTCGTCGTCCTCGCCGAGGGCGACCCCTTCTTCTACGGCTCGTACATGCACATGCACAAGCGTCTCGCCCACCGGTACCCCACCGAGGTCGTCCCCGGGGTGACCAGCGTCAGCGGCGCCGCCGCAGTGCTCGGCCGGCCGCTGGTCGAGCGCGACGAGGTGCTCACCGTGCTGCCCGGCACGCTGGACCCCGACGAGCTCGCCGAGTGGCTGGCCACCACCGACTCCGCCGCGGTGATGAAGCTGGGCCGCACCTTCCGCGGCGTCCGGGACGCCTTCGACGCCGCCGGCGTTCTCGACCGCGCCTTCTACGTCGAGCGGGCCACCACCGACCGGCAGCGCATCCTGCCGCTGGCCGAGGTCGACCCCGACACCGTCCCCTACTTCTCCCTGGCGCTGCTGCCCAGCGACCTGACCGGTCCGACCCCCGGGCCGGAACAGCCCCGGGACGACGGACCCCGCATCGGTGAGGTCGTCGTCGTCGGGCTCGGTCCGGGTCAGCGCAGCTGGACCACGCCCGAGGCTGCCGAAGCGCTGTCCCGCGCCGACGACCTGGTCGGCTACGGCCCCTACCTGGACCGCGTGCCGGCCAACCCGCGGCAGACCCGGCACCCCAGCGACAACCGGGTGGAGGCCGAACGGGCCGCCGCCGCGCTGCGGCTGGCGCAGTCGGGACGACGGGTGGCCGTGGTCTCCAGCGGCGACCCGGGCGTCTTCGCGATGGCCGCGGCGGTGCTCGAGGTCGCCGCCGACCCGGAGTTCGCCGACGTCGGGGTCCGGGTGCTGCCCGGGCTCACCGCCGCCCAGGCCGTGGCCTCCCGGGTGGGCGCGCCACTGGGCCACGACTTCGCGATCATGAGCCTGTCCGACGTCCTCAAGCCGTGGGACGTCGTCGTCGACCGGCTGCGGCACGCCTCGGCCGCAGACCTGGTGCTGGCGCTGTACAACCCGCGGTCCAAGGCCCGGCCGCACCAGCTGGCCGAGGCCCGCGACGTGCTGCTGGAGGGCCGCAAGCCCGGGACGGTGGTGGTCGTCGGCCGGGACGTCGGCGGCCCCGAGGAGTCGGTCACGGTGACCACGCTGGGCGAGTTCGACCCCGAGACCGTCGACATGCGCTGCCTGGTGCTCGTCGGCTCGTCGCAGACCCGGGTCACACCGTCCGGGCAGGTGTTCACGTCCCGCCGCTATCCGGGCTGACAGCGGCCCGGCCGGGAACACCCCGGAGAGGTCCCGGCTTGCAACCGTTCGTGCCGAGTCGTCGCCTGTCCCGACCCGCCGCCTTCTGGACGATCGCGATCGTGCAGGTGATCGTGCTGGTCGCCTCCGGGGCGCCCTCCCCGCTCTACCGCATCTACGCGGAGGAGTTCGGCTTCGGATCGGCCCTGCTCACCGTCGTCTTCGGGGTCTACGCCTTCGCGCTGCTGCTGGCGCTCCTGGTGGTCGGCGGGCTGAGCGACCACGTGGGCCGGCGGCCGGTGATCACCGCCGCGCTGGTCGTCGAGGCGGCGTCGATGGTGCTGTTCCTGCTCGCCGACGGCCTCGGCTGGCTGCTCGCCGCCCGGATCGTGCAGGGGCTGGCCACCGGGGCGATCACCGGCGCGTTCGGCGCCGCGCTGCTCGACCTGCAGGACCCCGGCAAGCCGCGCGGCTCGGTGGCCAACGCCGCGTCCCCCGCGGTGGGTCTGGCGCTCGGCGCCGTCGGTGCGGGGCTGGCCGTGCAGCACCTGCCCTCCCCCACCGCCTGGGTGTTCGGCTCCCTCACCGCGATCTGCCTGCTGGCCGCCGTCGGCATCGGGTTGTTCCTGCCCGAGTCCTCCCCGCGGCTGCCCGGCGTAGCCGCCTCGCTCGTCCCGCGGGTGGAGGTGCCGGCGCCGCAGCGGCGGGCGTTCTGGCTCGTCCTGCCCTGCCTGCTGGCGACCTGGTCGCTGGGCGGGTTCTACGCCTCGCTGAGCCCGTCCGTGGTGGCCGACATCTACCGGATCGACGACCACGCGGTCGGCACGCTGCCCATGCTGGCCCTCAACGCGCTCAGCCTGGTCGGCTCGGTGGCCACCCTGCGGGTGGCCGGCCCGAGGGCCATGGTGGGCGGCGGGCTGGTGCTGGTGGCCGGGATGGCCGGCACGATCGCCGCAGTGTCCACCGACTCCGTGGCCTTCTTCCTGACCGCCACCCTCGTGTCCGGAGCCGGTTTCGGCGCCGCGTTCGCCGGTGCGCTGGGCTTGGTCACCGCCGGCGTGGCACCCGGCCGCCGGGCCGGGCTGCTCGCCGCCGTCTTCACCTCCAGCTACCTCGCGTTCAGCCTGCCGGCGATCGCCGCCGGGGTCACGACCGGCGCCTTCGGCCTGCAGCGGACGGTGGCGGTCTACGGCGCCGTGGTGATCGTGCTGACCCTCGTGTCGGTGGTCGGGGTCAGCCTGGACCGGCGGCGGACCGCGGACGCCCCGGTGGGCCCGGTCCCCGCCGAGGGCGAGGCGGCGCTCGCCCGGTGAGGTCGGCCGGGATGAGGCTCCCGGGTGGTCCCCGGCCGGGCGGACGGCGGTCAGTCGTCCTCCCCATCGTCGCCGGGGTCGTCGTCGTCGACCGGGGGCGGTGGCACCACGTCGCCGGGGGTGGGGGCCGGCTGGTCCGACGGCACCGGGACGACGGGTGCGGGCGCGGGCTCCGGCGGGGCGCAGCGCCGGGTGAGACGTCCCTCACCCGACCCGGTCACGACCCGGCCCGGGTCACCGCCGCACAGAACCGCCGGTGATCCTCCCGGGCGCCCTCCAGCGGCCCGAGCACCTCGATGTCGGCGACGTCCTGCACCCGCTCGGTGAGCCGGCGCCGCGCTGCCCGCCCGCGCCGCCGGGCGCCGAGGGCCACCAGCGGTCTGGCCACCAGCGCGAGCAGCGCACCGGCGAGCAGACCGCCGACCAGCAGCAGGGTGGGCAGCGGGATGCCCTGCACCCGCGGCAGCGGGACGACGTCGTCCAGCTGCAACCAGCCCAGCGCCACCAGGCCGAGCAGCCAGAGCGCGCCGGCCAGGGCGACCAGCAGCAGCACCCACTGCAGCGCACCGGCGCCGCGCTGCCACAGCGGCGTCCGGTCCGGGCCCAGGTCGGTGCCGGCGACCGCCCGGTCCAGCTCGCCGGTCAGCCGTTCCTCGGAGAACTCGGCGGTGCGGCGGAGGTCGTCCCGCCAGGCCTGGGGCAGGCCGGTCCCGGCCGTGTCGCGGGCCCGGCGCAGCGCGGCCGTCACCGCCGCCTGCTGGACCACCCCGGCGGTGGGCAGCGACGTGCGGGACCGTTCGTCGCCCAGGTGCAGCCGGTCCAGCGGATCGGACCGCAGCTTGCCCAGCCAGCGCAGCAGCGGCCAGCCGGTGTGTGCGGCGCCGCGGCGCAACGCCGAGCGCTCGACGGCGCTGAC
>JAOPVN010000410.1 GCA_025966175.1 Modestobacter sp.
CGCGCCAGACGGCCAGCCGGCGGGCGAGGTCCGGCTCGGCCTGGCGTACCTGGTCGGCCCAGGCGGTGTCGGGGAGGTCGTCAGCGGTGATGGTCGAGGCCAGGGTGTGCACGAGGTCGGCTCGTTGCTGGACGTACTCGGCGAGCTCGCCCCGGTCTGGGCTCGTTGGATCGGGCTCTGGTGGGGGTGGCAGCCAGGGCAGCGGGCCGCCGCTCCGCCGGCGGCGGCGATGGTGTCGACCTGGTGGCCGAGTGCGGTGTCCCGCGCAGCGAGCACGACCTGCGCCCCGGCTGCGGCAAAGCCGGCGGCGACGGCGGCACCGATGCCCCGGCTCGCACCGGTCACCAGCGCCACCCTGCCGGAGAGTGTGCAAGGAAGGATCGCGGTCATGCCTTGCCCCCGGCGTCCCCGGTGCCGCTGACCTCGGCCCGGTTGGCCGCAGAACGGGTCCGGGGCAGCAGGAACCCGGCGACGATGAGCCATCCCAGGCCACCGAAGCGGCCGAGGGGCAGGAGCGCCTGGAGCGGCTCGACCGTCATGGACAGGAAGCTCAGCTCGGCCGCCGCGGCGACGAGTAGGCCGACCCAGGCGAGCCAGCGGGGCAGCAGCCCCAGGATGAGCGCGGGCACCGCCACGCCGGCGACGAGCAGCCCCTGCCCGACGACGTAACCGACTCCTCCGGTGACGAAGGCCAGGTATGCGAGGGCGAGGGTGAGCGTCGTGTCGGTGGTCAGCTCCGGCCGGCTCAGCACCCACGTGACCGACGCCGAACAGATGAGCAGGATGGCCGCGGTGGCGCCGCCGAACAATCCGATCGCCGGGCCGGGTACCCGTACGCCGAGCCGGAGCTGGCGGGCGTAGAGGGTCGCCGCGCAGATCCCCAAGGGCACGGCGGAGCCCAGCTGGAGCATCGCGCTCAGGCGTACCGAGAGGGGGTGGTCGTGGTAGAAGGCCATGACGTCACTGGCTGGGGCGAACGGGGAGATGAAGCTCCGCCCGGCTCCGACCGCGATCGCGATGAGGGCCGCGAGAAGGAGAACCAGGCTGACCGCCGCCAGAATGCCCGGGTGTGGACCGTGCGCACCGTCGGCGACTGCGCGTCCACCGCGCGTACCGGCAGGCGCCAACCCGGGGCCGGTGGGTGGGGTCGGTGTTCCGGTCATGATGCCTGCCCTTTCGACGAGGAACGTTGCTACCTAGAACCGTTCTCTTTATGAACTGTTCTGTCAACGGTGTAATCTCCCCGAGTGGACACACAGCCCGAGCACCGGCCAGCACGAACCTCCTTCCTGCTGTCGCAGCTGGGCGCGCTGGCGTCCGCCCGGTTCGCCGAACGCACCGGGACGCTCGGCCTCACCGCGGGTGAAGCCGGAGTGCTGCGCCTCCTCGGCCGGCAGCCCGGACTGAACCAGCGGGTTCTGGCCGACCGGCTGGGAGCGGTGCCGAGTCGCGTCGTCGCGCTCATCGACTCGCTGGAGGAGCGCGGGCTGGTGGCGCGCTCCCGCAGCCGCAGCGACCGCAGGAGCTACGAGCTGCACCTCACCGGGCAGGGGGAAGGAACGCTGCGTCAGCTGCGGCGGATCGCCGAGGAGCACGAGACCGAGCTCCTAGCTCCGCTCACGGAGGCGCAGGCCGCACAGCTGCGGGACCTGCTCGCCCGCCTCGCCGCCGGCAACGACCTCGACCAGGAGGTTCACGAGCACACCGCCCGCTGACATGGGCCTGATGCTCGCCGAGGGACTGCAATGCAGCGTGAAGCAGACAGGGGTCCTCTGGTCCCCATCGCTGCTGCCCGTGGTGGTCGGCCCCGCGGCCGATGAACAACCGGGCGCGCCGGTTTCCCACGCACACCTGCTTGCTGGCAAGCCTTCCACCCAGCGGCCGCGCCAACTGACGTCAACGTCTTCGAATGCCGCTCATCTACGTCGGCCGCGCCCCTCACCCAGGCAGCTGCATCGAACGTCACCCCACCTTGTCCGAGAGCCGCACACCCCTTGCATCTCCTGACCCGCCTGGGCTTGAGCGGCCGGTCCGGATGTCCGGGGCAATAGTCGTGCGGCCGGCACCGCACGACTACATCTCAAGTCGTAGGGAGGCGCCCGGAAGATCAATCCGGAGGCTGTCGTCCTGGTGCGGGTGCCTTCGTACGGTGGACCGACCACCTATGAAGGGCAGTTCCCCCACATGATCGAAGCTCGCGGACTGACCAAGCGCTACGGCGACAAGACCGCCGTGGACGGGCTGACGTTCACCGTGCGCCCGGGCATCGTCACCGGTTTCCTGGGCCCCAACGGGGCCGGTAAGTCCACCACCATGCGGATGATCCTGGGGCTGGACGCACCCACGTCCGGCACCGTCACCGTGGACGGCAAGCCCTATCGGGAGCACGCCAAGCCGCTGCAGGCGGTGGGGGCGCTGCTGGAGGCGCGCGCGGTGCACACCTCCCGCTCGGCCTACAACCACCTCCGCGCGCTGGCCGCCACCCACGGCATCGCCAACTCCCGCGTCGATGAGGTGATCGACCTGGTCGGTCTGCAGGAGGTCGCCCGCAAGCGCGCGGGTGGTTTCTCCCTGGGGATGGGGCAGCGGCTGGGGATCGCCTCGGCGCTGCTCGCCGACCCCTCCACGCTGATCCTGGACGAGCCGGTCAACGGGCTGGATCCCGAGGGGATCCGGTGGATCCGGGACCTGCTGAAGTCCCTGGCCGCGGAGGGCCGGACGGTCTTCGTGTCCAGTCACCTGATGAGTGAGATGGCGCTGACCGCCGAGCACCTCATCGTCATCGGACGGGGACGGTTGATGGCCGACACGTCGGTGGCCGATCTGATCGCCGGCGCCTCGACCACGGTGGTCACGGTCCGCACGCCGCAGGCCGCGGAGCTGGGGCGGGCCCTGGCGGGACCGGACGTGACGGTGTCCAGCACCGCCGCGGACCTGCTGGAGGTCACCGGCGTGGCCGCCGCCCAGATCGGCGAGGTCGCCCGCGACCTCGGGCTGGTCCTGCACGAGTTGACCCCGCAGCAGGCCTCCCTGGAGGAGGCGTTTATGGACATGACCCGCGACGAGGTCGAGTACCACGCCGCCGCCACACCCGCCCCAGGCACGACCGCCCCGACCTCGAGGAGTGCGGCATGACCGCCGGATCGCACGTAGCAGTGGCCCCCGCCCCGTCGAGGGCCACCGTCGCGGTCTCCCCGGTGAGCCAGCGCCGCGTGCTGGTCTCGGAGTGGATCAAGATGCGGTCGCTCCGGTCGACCGGGTTCACCCTGCTCGCCGCCGTCGTGGCCATGATCGGCATCGGCTGGATCGTCGGCGCGGCGACCAACTCGCACTGGTCCTCGATGGACCCGCGTGAGCTGGCCGGGTTCGAGCCGATCGGCCGCAGCCTGGCCGGGGTCAACCTGGCGCAGCTGGCCATCGGCGTCCTGGGGGTGCTGTTCATCTCGGGGGAGTACGCCACCGGGATGATCCGAGCGACGTTCTCCGCGGTGCCGACGAGGCTGCCGGTGATCTGGGCCAAGGCAGCCCTGTTCGCCGCGGTGACGTTCGTGCTGATGCTGGTGTCCGCGTTCGTCGCGTTCCTGGGCGGTCAGCACTTCCTGGCCAGTCACGGCACCACGCTGTCGGCTCCGCACGCGGTCCGGGCGATCGTCGCCGTCGCGGTCTACCTGACCCTGATCGGTGTCTTCGCCGTGGCGCTGGGTTTCATCCTGCGCAGCACCGCCGGGGGCATCGCGACCCTGTTCGGGCTGCTCCTCGTGCTGCCCGGCATCGGCCAGGTGCTGCCTGCCAGCTGGCAGACCCACACCCTGCCCTACCTGCCCAGCAACGCCGGGTCCTCGATGTTCACCGTCGTGCAGGACAACCCGAGCGCGCTGTCCCCGGGAACCGGCCTGTTCGTGCTCTGCCTCTGGGTCGCCGCAGCGCTGGTCGCCGCCGCCGTGCTGGTCCGGCGTCGGGACGCCTGAGCGCCCCATGACGTCGCTGCACCCGCTGCCTGCCGCGGCCCCGTGGCCGGCAGCGGGCGCGGCGGCGCATCCTGCTCCCGTGGACGACGGGCTCTCCGGCACGCGCGCCGGCCGGCGTGTGCTGGCCGCACGCCCGTGGATCACCGATGTAGCGCTCACGGTGTTGCTCGCCGCACTGACCGCGCTTCCCCTGCTGCACGCCGGCCAGGAGAGTCCGCGGGTGTGGGTCCTGGACCTGGCGCTTGTGGCCCCGCTGGTCTGGCGCCGCAGGTACCCCCTCCCGGTTTACTACGTCATCGCCGCGGTCGCCTGCGCGCAATGGTTGACGGCCGAGCGGCTGGCCGCGGACGCCGCCCTCCTGCTCGCGCTGTACACCGTGGCCACCCGGGAGCCCCGACTGCGTGCTGCGGTCGCCGCCGGCGTCCTTGAGTTCGGGGTGGTGCTGGCCTCGATCCGGTTCGCCCCGGTGGAGAAGGGGGTGGTCGGCTCCCTGGTGTTCCTCAGCGGCCTGGTCGCTGCGGCCTTCTTCCTCGGCACGTCTGTGCGCACCCGGCGGGAATACCTCGCATCGGTCGAGGACCGCGCCGTCCGGCTGGAACGCGAACGGGACCAGCAGAACCGCCTGGCGGCCACCGCCGAGCGGACCCGCATCGCTCGAGAGATGCACGACATCGTCGCGCACAGCCTGTCGATCATGATCACCCTCGCCGATGGTGCGGCGCTGGCGAACCGGACCGGTCCACCGGCCGCCACCGACGCGATGACCCAGGTGTCCTCCACCGGACGGCAGGCACTGGCGGAGATGCGCGGCTTGCTCGGTGTCCTGCGCGAAGAGGCGGAGCAGGACCAGCCAGCCGACCTCGTCCCGCAGCCCGGTCTGGACCAGGTCGAGCCGCTGCTGGACCAGGTGCGCAGCACCGGTCTGATGGTGCGGATGAGCTTCCGGGGCACGCCTCGCACGCTCCCGTTGACCGCCGAGTTGACCGTCTACCGGGTGATCCAGGAGGCGATGACCAACGTCCTCAAGCACGGTCGCGACGTCACCTCGGTGCACGTGGCGCTGGACTGGGGGGCCACGGGCCTAGACGTGTCCATCCGGGATGACGGCGCGCCGATCCGGACGGGCATCGGCACCCCCGGCATGGGCCTGAGCGGCATGCGGGAACGCCTCGCCGTTCACGGCGGTGTGCTCACCGCCGGGCCCGCGACCGGCCGGGGATGGGCCGTCTCCGCGCGGCTGCCCTCGGCTGGAGGTGACGCATGATCCGCATCCTTCTCGTCGACGACCAACTGCTGATGCGGGTGGGGTTCCGCCTCATCCTGGAGAGCCAGGAGGGTTTCCAGGTGGTCGGCGAGGCGGGCACCGGGGACGACGCGGTTCGGCTCACCGGGCTGCTCCAGCCCGACGTGGTGCTGATGGACGTCCGGATGCCGGGCGACGACGGGGTCAGTGCGACCCGGCGCATCGTCGACTCCGGCAGCTCCTCCAGGATCCTGATCCTGACCACGTTCGATCTGGATGAGTATGCGTTCGCGGGGCTGCGCGCCGGTGCGAGCGGCTTCCTGCTCAAGGACGTCCCGCCTGCGGAACTGTTGGCCGCGATCCGTGCGGTGGCCAGCGGAGACGCCGTGGTGTCCCCACGCATAACCCGGAAGCTGCTGGACACCTACGCCAGCGAGTTCCCGACGGACGAGGCTGGACGGGCCGGCACCGGGACTGGCCCGAGCGCGGTGGAGCGGCTCACCGCCCGTGAGTTCGAGGTGCTCACCGAGGTGGCGTCCGGCCTGAGCAACGCCGAGATCGCGGCAAAGCTGGTGGTCTCCGAGGCCACCGTGAAGACCCACGTCACCCGCATGCTGACCAAGCTGGGTCTGCGCGACCGCGTCCAAGCCGTGGTGTTCGCCTACCAGCACAAGATCGTCAGGCCCTGACCCACGACTCGCCAGGTCGGGCTGAGCAGGGTGCTGCATTCCGCCGGTCGCGGGCCGCGGTCCGGCGGGCGTGAACTTGCCAGCGTGACCCAGCAGCCGGCCGTGACGGATCGTGACCCCTACGGCGGCCGGCGGAGGCAGACGTCGAATCACGGCGCCGACGCGGCCAACAGCGCCTGACCTCCGCCGCAGGCCCAGGAACGATCGAAGGGTGGCAAACCCGGTGAGCACAGTTCACCGACCGCGCAGAAAAGTGGCTCTTCACAGACGAGGGTGTAGTCAGGGCCTGAACCCGCCG
>JAOPVN010000430.1 GCA_025966175.1 Modestobacter sp.
CCCAGCAGGGGCGCCGTGACGCCGCCGCCGATGCCGCCGGCGAGGAGGGAGACCAGCAGATGGACGCCTGCTGGAGCGCTCCGCCATCCGCGTCGGGCGGACTGAAGCGCGGTCGGCTCGGATGCACCATGGGTCATCGGCAGACGCTAGCGGCCCTCACCAGGGCGTTGCGAAATGCCATCACGTCGGCTCGCCGGTGCCGCACGCCTGACCGTCCAGCGCACCCAGGGGGACGAAGTCGAGGCGCCGCGGCTGCCTTCCGGACGTCGTCGGTGAGGACGGCGTGGAGATTCGGTGAGGCACACGAGGAAGGCGCTGAGGTCGAGCAGCAGGCGGTCGTACCGGCCGAACGCGTGCCACGAGCCGATGGCGCGGCTGAGGTGGCGCAGGGTCCCTGCCGAGCGGACGTCGCGCACCACGAGGGTCCATCCGGCGCCGACCGGTGCGACACCCCGGCTGCGCTGTCGGTCGCCGGCCTCGTCCTGGCCGCGCAGTAGGTGCTGGGGGCGACCTGCAACTGCTCGCAGATCGGCTCGACCCCAGCCGTCCAGATCCGGTGCCGGCGTCAAGCTCCGCACCCGCGTCGAGCCGGGAGCGGTGGCACCCAGCGCCTCGATCACCGAGATCCAGAACCGCTGAGCATCGCGCTCCTGCCGCTGCACCGCCACCCAGCCGGCGCGCTCCCCGAGACCCGCCTCGCCGATCCACGAGCGCAGCAGCTGCGTCTTTCCGCTGCCCGGCGGCGCGGTGATCTGCGTGACCCGGCTTGCTCCGGCGAGCCGACCGAACAGTGCACGACGGTCAATGACCGTTCCGGGCACCGGCTGGTCCGGCCCCCCCCGCTGGTGAGGGACTGCGGGTGGGCGACGAGGACGATGTCGGGGACCCGCTCGGGCTGAGTCCCTTCGATCGGGAGCAAGCTGCCGTCAGCGTCCACCATCGGGGCAGTCATCGTCCCGGTGAACCTCGCGATGGAGCGGGTCCCGTCGTCGGCTGCGAACAGGGTCGTGTTCCACCGGTCCCCGCTCCCCGCTCCTGCTCCCGTTCCCAGCGGGCGGTACCGCTTCTGGCGAGAACGATCAACGCGGTCATCATCAGGAGCCATCCGACGGCACTCGCGCTCGGCCACAGCAATTGCTCTGAACCATGGGATGCCCTCGTTCTGCGACCCGTCAGGTCCGTCGGTATGCGACGGGGTGGTAGCCGCATCGCCGACCCTCGCAGTCCCTGGCGCCGGTGTCGTCACGGCCAACGCCACCCAGGGGTGGGTGCCAACCGGTACACGCCACCACCTGCTGACCCGACCGGTCCGCGCTGAGCGGCCAGTGATCGCAGTGGTTCGACTCCTGATCGCCCGCGGGAGCCCCCCGGCGCTGACGCGCTGTGACGACGTCGCGACCATCGGACCGGAGAGTCCTTGACGCTCTGCACGTGGGAGAACACGTGGACGCAGGGGTCGGCGCGTCTCTTCTCTTGGCTCCCGAACAGCCGCATGAGCTGGCTAGCTTCCTGCCATGGACCGCCAGACGTTCCTGAAGCTGCTCGCCGCCGGAGTGGTCGGGGCCGCGGTCGGTCGGAGTACGGCAAGCCCACTGGGTCCGTCACCGAACGTGACGGCCACCCCGGAGACGTCGTCGAGGGCGGCCCGGACCGCGCCGGTCTCCACCGCGGTCGAGGCGCGGTCCGCGACCGGGATCGTCCCGGTACCGCCACCGGCCGGCGTCGTGGCCGGTCTGCCCGGTCAGGGCGCGACCCTGGCCCTGACCATCGACGACGGCACCAGCAGTGACGTCGTGGCGGCCTACGTTGCACTGGCGACCAGTACCGGCATCCGGCTGACCTTCTTCCCCAACGGCTGTTACCGCTCGTGGACAGAGAGCGCACCGGCGCTGCGTCCGCTGGTCGACGCCGGGCAGGTCGCGCTGGGAAACCACACCTGGTCCCATCCCGATCTCACGACGCTGGGCGACCGTCAGGTGGCAGCCGAGATCACCCGCGCCGACAAGTTCTTGCGGAACACCTTCGGGGTGCGGTCCTCACCCTTCCTCCGCCCGCCATACGGAGCCCACACCGCACGTGTCGATCGGATAGCCGCCGATCTCGGACACCCGACGATCGCTCTCTGGAACGGCACGCTCGGCGACGACAGGGTGCTGAGCGCGGCGGACCTGCTGGCCCACGCCCAGCAGTGGTTCCTGGCCCAGCACATCGTCATCGGGCACGCCAATCACCCGGCCGTCACGCGAATCTTTCCGCAGCTGATGGCCCTGATCGACGAGCGTCGCCTCCAGACCGTGACGCTCGACGACGTCTGGTCGGCCGGGGACTGAACCGAGCCGCCGTCGCCACGCACGGGGGGGCTTCGACCGCAGCGCGCCGGGCAGGGACGGTTGTGATACACGCCAGCGACATCCCGGCCCAGGAGGTGTGGGTGACCGTTGTTCGCGCGACGCTTGCCTTGCGGGGCGACCGTTGGCCCGCGGGTCCACACTGTGGCGTTGGGGACGGAAACCGGGGGCGCGCGAGTGTTCCGTCCCCTGCTGCCCGATCGGGAGGAGCGAGGCGTGACCGAGTCCGTCGCCATGCCGGATGCCGCCGCCGGAGAACAGCCGGCGCCACATCCGGGCCGAGCAGGAGTGCACGCCGGCCGGGGGCTGGTGCTCGCCGCGCTCGGCG
>JAOPVN010000451.1 GCA_025966175.1 Modestobacter sp.
AGACCAGCTCGGCCCAGCGCTGCCCGACGGTCCGCTTGAACCGGGCCAGGTCGCGCTCGACGGTGACCGCCTCCAGCTCCTGGTGCGCGGTGATCAGCGCGATCGCGCCGGGGGCCTCGTAGACCTCGCGGCTCTTGATGCCGATCAACCGGTCCTCGACCATGTCCAGCCGGCCGACGCCCTGGGCGCCGGCCCGGGTGTTGAGCTCCTCGATGGCCTGCAGCACGGTGACCTGGCGGCCGTCGATCGTCGTCGGCACGCCGGCGGTGAAACCGATGGTGACCTCGTCGGCCTCGCGAGGCACCGACGGGTCGGAGGTGTACTCGTACAGGTCCTCGATGGGTGCGTTCCAGATGTCCTCGAGGAAGCCGGTCTCCACCGCACGACCCCAGACGTTCTGGTCGATCGAGTACGGCGACTTCTTGGTGGTCTGGATCGGCAGGCCGCGCTCCTCGGCGAAGAGGATCGCCTTGTCCCGGGTCATCCCGGAGTCGCGGACCGGGGCCAGCACCTGCAGATCCGGGCCGAGCGCGCCGATGCCCACCTCGAAGCGGACCTGGTCGTTGCCCTTGCCGGTGCAGCCGTGGGCCACCATCGAGGCACCGTGGTACTTCGCGGCGGCGACCAGGTGCTTGACGATCAGCGGCCGGGACAGCGCCGAGACCAGTGGGTAGCGGTCCATGTAGAGGGCGTTGGCCTGCAGGGCGGGCAGGCAGAACTCGTCGGCGAACTCGTCGCGCATGTCCGCGACGATCGACTCGACGGCGCCGCAGTCGAGCGCGCGCTGACGGATGACGTCCATGTCCTCGCCGCCCTGGCCGACGTCGCCGGCGACGGCGATCACCTCAGCGCCCGTCTCCTCGGCTATCCAGCCGATGGCCACGGAGGTGTCCAGCCCACCTGAGTAGGCGAGGACGACACGATCGGTCACGGTGCACTCTCTTCCACGTTGGCCCCGGAGTCGTCGCTCTCGAGGTCGGTCTTCAGTTCTGGGTAGACGGCCGGCGTCCGCTCGGCGAGCGCCCGCAGCCGGTCCGCGAGGGCGGGGCCCCCGTCGGGCTCGCGGGAGACGACCATCAGAGTGTCGTCCCCGGCGATGGTGCCCAGCACACCGGGAAGGCCCACCTTGTCCAGTGCGGAGGCGAGGAACTGCGCCGCGCCGGGTGGGGTGCGCAGCACGGCCAGGTTGGCGCTGCCCTCGGCACTGGTGAGCAGCTCGGCCAGCAGCCGGGTGAGCCGGGCCGGCGCGGACTGCGCCGGCCGCAGCGGGGCGTTCTCCGGCGGCAGCACGTAGGACGCCGGAGTCCCGTCGGAGCCGCGGAGCTTGACCGCGCCGAGCTCCTCCAGGTCCCGGGACAGGGTGGCCTGGGTGACCTCGACGCCGGACTCGGCCAGCAGCCGGGCCAGCTGGGTCTGCGAGGTGACCGGTCCAGCACTGATCAGCTCGGCGATCCGGGCGTGCCGGGCCGAGCGGGTCAGGGCGGTGGTCATCCGGATCGCTCCAGCAACCACAGCAGGAGGGCCTTCTGTGCGTGCAGCCGGTTCTCCGCCTCGTCCCACACGGCGCTCTGCGGTCCGTCGATCACCTCGGCGGCGATCTCCTTGCCGCGGTAGGCCGGCAGGCAGTGCAGGACGACGGCGTCGTCGGCGGCCCGGGCCAGCGCGAGCTCGTCGACGGCGTAGGGCAGGAACGGGGCGATCCGCTCGTCGTACTGCTCCTCCTGGCCCATCGACACCCAGGTGTCGGTGACCAGGACGTCGGCGCCGTCGGCGGCCGCGGCGGCGTCGGCGGTCCACTGCACCGAGCCACCGGTCTCCGCGGCGATGTCCGCCGCCCGCTTGAGCACCGCCGGGTCGGGCTGGAAGGACTCCGGGGAGCCGATCCGCACATGCATCCCGGCCAGTGCACCGCCCAGCAGGTAGGAGTGCGCCATGTTGTTGGCGCCGTCGCCGAGGTAGCTGAAGGTGAGGCCGGCCAGCGTCCCCTTCCGCTCGGCGACGGTCTGCAGGTCGGCGAGGATCTGGCACGGGTGGTACTCGTCGGTCAGCGCGTTGACCACCGGCACACGGCTCACCGCGGCCATCGCGTCCAGCCGGTCCTGCCCGAACGTCCGCCAGACGATCGCCGCGACCTGCCGGTCGAGCACCCGGGTGGTGTCCTCCACCGGCTCACCGCGGTTGAGCTGGGTCGAGCCGGTGTCGAGCACCAGCGGGGAGCCGCCCAGGTCGGCGATGCCGACGGAGAAGGACACCCGGGTGCGGGTGGAGGGCTTGTCGAACAGCACCGCCACCGTGCGCGGGGTCCCGTTGGGGGCGCGCAGCGGCGTGGGCGCCTCGGCGGTGTGCCGGCTGGCCTTGAGCTGCGCGGCGAGCGCGAGCACCTCGGCCTGCTCGGCCGGGGTGAGGTCGTCGTCCTTGGTGAAGTGCCGGATCACTGCTGCGTCTCCAGGGAGTTGTGGGATGGCTCGGTTCCGGCCTCGTTCCGCTCCTCGGTCGCTGGTGCTCCCTGCGATGCTCGCTCCGCCGTCACCATCGCCGCGTCCAGGGCCGCGGGCAGCGCGGCGAGGAACGCGTCGATCTGGGCGTCGGTGACGACCAGCGGCGGGGCGAGCCGGAGGACGTCCGCCGCCACCCCGTTGGTGAGGAAACCGGCGGCCCGCAGCTGCGCCTCCAGGGCGGCCGCGACCGGGGCGGTGAGGACGACGCCGAGCAGCGCGCCCTGGCCCCGCACCCCGCTGATGCCGGGGTGGCCGAGCGCCTCGATGCCGGAGGTGAACCGGTGCTCGATCTCCTTGGCCCGCTCCAGCAGCCCCTCGTCCCGGATGGTGTCCAGCACCGCCAGCGCGGCGGCCGCGACGATCGGGTTGCCGCCGAACGTGGAGCCGTGCGAGCCCGCCGTCATCAGGTCCGCGGCCGGGCCGAAGGCGAGTGTCGCGCCCAGGGGCAGGCCGCCGCCGAGCGCCTTGGCCATCGTGATGATGTCCGGCTGCAGCCCGTCGGCCTGGTGGGCGAACCAGTGCCCGGTGCGGCCGGTGCCGGTCTGCACCTCGTCGAGGGCGAACAGCGCGCCGGCGTCCGAGGCCGCGCGAGCCGCCGCCGCCAGGTAGCCGGGGGGCGCGGGCAGCACGCCGCCCTCCCCCAGCATCGGCTCGAGCAGCACCATCGCGGTCTGCTCCCCCACCGCTGCCTGCAGGGCGTCCACGTCGCCGTAGGGCACGTGCTGCACGCCGCCGGGCAGCGGCTCGAACGCGCCGGACTTGCCGGCCTGGCCGGTGAGCGCGAGCGCCCCCATGGTGCGGCCGTGGAAGGAACCGACGGCGGTGACCACCTCGGGCCGGCCGGTGAGCCGGCTGATCTTGAACGCCGCCTCGTTGGCCTCGGCGCCGGAGTTGCAGAAGAAGACCCGGCCGGGCCGGCCGACGAGCTCCAGCAGCCGCTCGGCCAGCCGGACGCCGGGCTCGTGCATCGCCAGGTTGGAGACGTGGCCGAGGGTGGCGGCCTGGGCGGAGATCGCCTCCACCACCTTCGGGTGCGCGTGGCCCAGGATCGTCGTCGCGATGCCACCGAGCAGGTCGGTGTACTCGTTCCGGTCGACGTCCCAGACGGTCGCGCCCGCGCCGCGGGCCAGTGCCACCGGCGGGGTCTTGTAGTTGCCCATCATCACGGCCGACCAGCGGGCAGCCAGCTCCTCGGTGTGCGTCATGGCGCTGACTCCTCCTTCTGCTCGGTCGGCCGGGCCGGGACGACCATCGTCCCGGTCCCTTCGGTGGTGAACGTTTCCAGCAACAGGGCGTGCGGCAGCCGGCCGTCGATGACGGTCGCCCGCTTGACCCCGCCCTCGACCGCCCGCAGGCAGGCGGCCATCTTCGGGATCATCCCGGCGTCCAGGGTCGGCAGGATGGTGGCCAGCTCGGTGGTGTCGATCTGCTGGACCAGCGAGTCGCGGTCGGGCCAGTTGGCGTAGAGCCCCTCGACGTCGGTGAGGACGACGAGCTTCACCGCGCCCAGCGCGACCGCGAGCGCCGCGGCCGCGGTGTCGGCGTTGACGTTGTGCACCTGGCCGTTCGCGTCGGGCGCGACCGTGGCGACGACCGGGATGTGGCCGGCCTCGATCAGCGCGGTGACCGGGGCCGGGTCGACGGCGACGACGTCCCCGACCAGCCCCACGTCCACCGGCTCACCATTGACGATGGCGTGGGTGCGCGCGGCGGTGAACAGTCCGCCGTCCTCACCGGACAGGCCGACCGCCAGCGGGCCGTGCTCGTTGATCAGCCCGACGACCTCCGGGCCGACCTGGCCGGTCAGCACCATCCGGACGACGTCGATCGTCTCCTCGGTGGTGACCCGCAGGCCGCCGCGGAACTCGCTGGTGATGCCCAGCCGGTTCAACATGGCGCTGATCTGCGGGCCACCGCCGTGCACCACGACCGGGAAGATGCCGCAGGTCCGCAGGAAGACCATGTCCTCGGCGAAGGCGCGCCGGCAGTCCTCGTCGACCATGGCGTGGCCGCCGTACTTCACGACGACGACGTTGCCGTGGAACTCGCGCAGCCAGGGCAGCGCTCCGGTCAGGACGGCGACCTTGCGCGCGTCGCCCTCGGGATCGTGGGTCCGCATCTTCCGGTGGGTACCGATCCGCGGGGGCGCCGTCACCGTTGCCGTCATCTCGTCGACGGCGACGTCGGGCGGAGTGGGGTCCTGAGCTGTGGTCATGTCGAGTAGGCCGAGTTCTCGTGGACGTAGGCGATGGACAGGTCGTTGGTCCAGATGGTGGCCTGCTCGGTGCCGGCGTTGAGGTCCACGTCGATGGTGATCTCCCGCCCGGTGAGGTCGACGCCCTCCCGGGGGTCACCGATCGACCCGCCCCGGCAGATCGTGACGCCGTTGATCGTGACGTCGACCTGGTCCGCCTCGAAGGCGGCGTCGGTGGTGCCGATCGCGGCGAGCACCCGGCCCCAGTTCGGGTCGTTGCCGAACAGCGCCGTCTTGAGCAGGTTGTTGCGGGCACAGGCCCGGCCCGCGGTCAGCGCGTCGGTCACGCTGGCCGCGTTGCGGACGGTGATCGCGATGTCCTTGGTCGACCCCTCGGCGTCGGCGAGCAGCTGCATCGCCAGGTCGGTGGCCGCGGCGGTGAGCGCCGTCGTGAACTCCTCGACGGTCGGGGTGACCCCGCTCGCGCCGTTGGCCATCACGATCACGGTGTCGTTGGTGGACAGGCAGCCGTCGGAGTCGACCCGCTCGAAGCTCACCCCGGTCGCCGCCTCGAGCGCGGGCTGCAGTACGTCGGCCGGGACGACGGCGTCGGTGGTCAGGACGACGAGCATCGTGGCCAGCGAGGGGGCGAGCATGCCCGCGCCCTTCGCCATCCCGCCGATGGTCCATGCCCCGTCCTCGCCACCGCCGGTCTGCACCGTCGTCTTCGGCACCGAGTCGGTGGTCATGATCGCCCGCGCGGCGTCCGGTCCGCCCGCGGCCGACAGCTCCTTCGCCGCGGCCGTGACCCCGGCGAGCAGCTTGTCCATCGGCAGCCGGACGCCGATCAACCCGGTCGAGGCGACGGCGACGTCGATCGCCCCGATGCCGAGCTCCCCCGCTACGTGCTCGGCGGTGGCGTGGGTGTCCTGGAACCCCTCCGG
Source organism: Modestobacter sp. (assembly GCA_025966175.1). GTDB lineage: Bacteria > Actinomycetota > Actinomycetes > Mycobacteriales > Geodermatophilaceae > Modestobacter. Next base: position 5,637 of record JAOPVN010000451.1, read on the forward strand.
CCCGGTGCACGCGTTGGCCCCGCCGGAGTTGAGCACGACGGCCTTGAGCCGGCCGCCGCTGAGCACCTGCCGGCTCCACTGCACCGGCGCGGCCGGGAAGCGGTTGGTGGTGAAGACGGCGGCAGCGGCGTCGTCCGGCCCGTCGCTGACGACCAGCGCGACGTCCTGCGCGCCGGTGGACTTGAGCCCGGCGGCAACGCCGGACGCCCGGAACCCCTGCGGGGCGGTGACTGTCATGGTGCGACTCCGACGAGCGGGAGACCGGTGGTCTCGGGGATGCCCAGGGCCAGGTTGGCGCACTGCAGCGCGGCACCGGCGGTGCCCTTGGTGAGGTTGTCGACGGCGGCGACGACGATCAGCCGGCCGGCGTCCGGGTCGACGGCGATCTGCAGCAGCACGGTGTTCGCACCGAGCACGGCGGCGGTGGTGGGCCACTGGCCCTCGGGCAGCAGGTGCACGAACGGCTCGTTGCCGTAGGCCTTCTCGTACGCCGCGCGGGCCTGCTGCGCGTCGACGCCGGCCGCCAGCGGCGCCGAGCAGGTGGCCAGGATCCCCCGGCTCATCGGCACGAGGGTCGGGGTGAAGCTCACCGTCACCGGTGCACCCGCGGCCTGCGACAGGTTCTGCACCATCTCCGGGGTGTGTCGATGGACCCCGCCCACGCCGTAGGCGCTGACCGAGCCCATCACCTCACTGCCGAGCAGATGGGTCTTGGCGGACTTGCCCGCGCCGGAGGTGCCCGACGCGGCGACCACGACGATGTCCGGCGTGACCAGGCCGGCGGCCAGCGCCGGGGCCATCGCCAGGGTCACCGAGGTCGGGTAGCAGCCCGGGACGGCGATCCGCCGAGCGCCGGTCAGCTGCTCCCGCTGACCAGGCAGTTCGGGCAACCCGTAGGGCCAGGAGCCGGCGTGCTCGCCGCCGTACCAGCGGGCCCAGGCGGCGGGGTCGTTGAGCCGGTGGTCGGCGCCACAGTCGATGACCAGGGTGTCGGCCGGCAGCTGCGCCGCGATCGCCGCGGACTCCCCGTGCGGGAGGGCCAGGACGACGACGTCGTACCCGGCCAGCTCCTCGGCAGTGCTCGACCGCACCTCCAGGTCCGCGTACGGCAGCAGGTGCGGCTGCAGCTCGCCCAGGCGTCGGCCGGCGCTCGAGTTGGCGTGCACCCCGGTCAGCTGCAGCTGCGGGTGCCCGGCCAGCAGCCGGCACACCTCGCCGCCCGCATACCCGGTGGCGCCGGTGACTCCGACCGTCCACGTCTGTCCGCTGCTCACGGTGCATGACCATACACAGGAGTGCATGGGTGTGCATCGGTGGGGCGACAGTTTCTGCGCCGGGTGAGTGCCTCGGTCGCTTCCCGGGCAGAGAGCGGGTGCCGGCACTGTCGCCGCACTGCTCAGCCGAGTACGACGCCCAGCATCGGCGCATCCCGAGGAGCCCGCCACCCGTGAGCCCGTTCGACCGGATCGTGATCATCTTCAATCCGCAGAGCACCGGCGACGCCCCGACGTCGGCCGAGGAGCTGCGCGCCGAGCTGGCGCGACGGCTTCCTGCCGTGCCGCTGGAACTCTGCCCCACCCAGCATGCGGGGCACGCCCGCGAGATCGCACGGGAGGTCGCCGGCACGGGCCGCCCGTTGCTGGTCTCGGTGAGTGGGGACGGTGGCTACAACGAGGTCGTCGACGGCGTTCTGCAGGCCGGCAACGACCGGGCCGTCTGCGCGGTGCAGGCCGCCGGCAACGCCAACGACCACCGCCGGACGACGCGCGAGCGACCACTCGCCGACGCCATCGTCGCGGGGGAGGTCCGGCGGATCGACCTGCTCCGGCTCACGCTCGGCCGCGGGTCCTCGGCGCAGACCCGGTACGCGCACTCCTACATCGGCGTCGGGCTCACCCCGGTCGTCGCCGTCGACCTGGAGAAGGGCGGCAAGGGGTCGTGGCGGGAGATCGTCTCGGTGGTGCGTGCCTTCTCCCGCTTCCGGCCGTTCCCCATCCGGCTCGAGGACGGGCGGCGGCGGACCATCGACAGCCTGTTGTTCGCCAACATCTCCGAGATGGCCAAGTTCGCGACGCTCAGCGAGGGGAGCCGTCCCGACGACGGCCGGTTCGAGGTGGTCACCCAGCGGCGGACCGGCAAGCTCCGGGTCCTGGGGACCGCGCTCCGCGCTGCGACCCGTGGACTCGGCCCGCAGCCGAGCACCACCCACTACGCCTTCACGACGCTCGCGCCCATGCCGCTGCAGCTCGACGGCGAGCTGGTGGAGCTGGCCGCCGACACGCTGGTCACCGTCGACATCGCCCCGCGGGCGCTGGCCACCGTCTTCTGAGCGCCGCCCGGACCGCCGGCCCGGTCAGCCGATCGGGTCGGCGGGGCCGTACGGGCGCAGCCGGAGCTGGCGGGCCGCATCCTCCGGCGTGATCCCGCGCAGCGTGTCCAGGTCGTCGGCGCCCGCGCGCAGGAACCGCCCGGACCACTGGTCGAGCTCCCCGGCCGCGATCGCCACGGCGAGCGCGACGACGTCCTCCGGGCGGGTCCAGTCGGTACGCCCGGCGTGCATCGGCATCGCCCGGGTCATCTCCGTGTCGATCACCCCGGGCGCCAGGTCGAAGGCGCGCACGCCCAGCGCCGCCCCGGCGAGGTGGATCCCCTCGGTGATCCGCATCTGCGCGCTCTTGCCGGCGGAGTAGGCGCTGTAGACGTCGCTCCCCCGCGTGCCCAGCCCGCTGCCCAGCCCGATCACCCGGCCGCCGCCGGCCGCGATCATGCCGGGGACGACGGCCCGGGAGAGCAGGAACGGCCCGCGGACCTGGCTCTCCACGACCTGCCACCACTGGTCGGGGTCGGCCTCCCAGAGCGGCACCTCGGCGGCGTCGATCGACCCGGCGTTGTTGATCAGCAGGGTGACCGGGCCGAGCTCCGCCGTCACCTGGGCGACCGCGGCCGCGACGGCGTCCGGGTCGGTGACGTCGGCGGCCACCGCGAGGGTGCGCGTTCCGGTGGCGGCGGCCACCTCGTCCATCGCCACGGTCAGCCGGTCCGCCGAGCGGGCCAGCCCGGCCACCCTCGCACCGCGCTCGGCCAGGCCCTGCGCCAGGTACCGGCCGATCCCGGCGGAGGCGCCGGTGACCAGCGCGACGGTGCCGGTCAGCATGGCCCCGTCCAGAGGCTCGCCGCGAGCGTGCGAGTGGTGAGGAGGGCGGGGGCCTTCGAGGGGTCCTTATGCACGCAGCACCGCCCCGGTCCGCTCGACGGCCACGGCGATCGCCGCGTCCCGGGCCGCGTTGGCCTCCTCGCCGGTGAGCGTCCGGTCCGGCGCGCGCAGCGTGAGCGCGTACGCCAGCGACCGGGAGCCGGCCGGGACCGGAGGGCCGGTGTAGACGTCGAAGAGCCGCAGCGACTCCAGCAGCTCGCCGGCGCCGTCCCGCAGTGCGGCCTCGACCTCAGCGGCCGGGACCTCGTCCGGCACGACCAGCGCCAGGTCGACCAGCACCGGCGGGAACGTGGAGACGTGCGGACCGACCGGGATCGGAGCCGGGGGCAGCGCGTCGACGTCCAGCTCCATGGCGCAGGTACGGGCCGGCAGGTCCAGCGCCGCGAGCACCCGCGGGTGCAGCTCGCCGGCGTGCCCGACGACCCGGTCGCCGACGAGCAGCTCGGCGCAGCGGCCGGGGTGCCACGGCGCCAGCTCCCCGGCGCGCACGGTCAGCTCGACCCCGGCGGTGGCCGCGACGATCCGGGCGGCCTGGACCGCGTCGGCCCAGCTCGCCGGCCGGCCCGGGCCCCACCAGCCGCGTGGCTCACGGGAGCCGGTGAGCGCGACGGCGACGTGCCACGGCTGGGCCGGCACGGCACCCAGCAGTGCGGCGAGCGTCTCGTCGTCGGGACGGCCGTCGACCCCGGGCACCGGCGCGGGCGTGCGCCGGTCGCCCGCGAACACCGAGCCGTGCTCGAAGACGGCGACGTCGCGCTGCCCACGGGAGAGGTTGCGCGCCAGCGTGGCGAGCAGGCCCGGCAGCAGCGTCGTCCGCAGCGCGGGCTCCTCCTCCGACAGCGGGTTGCGCACCACGACGACCTGGCGGCGGACGTCGTCCTCGGGGATGCCGAGCGCGTCCAGCGCCGCCGTGCCGACGAAGGGATAGGCCGGCGCCTCGACGTAGCCGGCCTCGGCCAGCGCCCGGCCGATGCTGCGCCGGCGGCGCTGCCGCTCGGTCAGCCCGCGGCCCGGCGGCACGTTCGGCAGCACCGAGGGGATGTCGTCGTAGCCGGCCAGCCGGACGACCTCCTCGACCAGGTCGGCCGGGTCGGTGAGGTCCGGGCGCCAGGACGGCGGGGTCACCTGCAGCTGCGCGCCACCGCCGTCGACCGACGCCCCGATGGCGGTGAGCGCCTCGATCACCTGGGAGGGCGGGTAGTCGACCCCGGAGATCCGGGAGGGGCGCCCGGCGTCGAGCGCGATGGCCGGCCGCGGGCCGCGGGTGTCCGGGTCGACCGGCCCGCCGACGACGCGCGCACCGCCGTACTGGGCCAGCAGCGCAGCCGCCCGGGCCAGCGCCACCACGGTCATCTCCGGGTCGGTGCCGCGCTCGAAGCGCTTGGCCGCCTCGCTGGGCAGCTTGTGCCGGCGGACCGTCCGGGCGATGCCGGTGGGCTCCCAGTGCGCCGCCTCCAGCAGCACCGCGGTGGTGCCGTCACCGATCTCGGTGGACGCACCACCCATCACGCCGGCCAGGCCGATGGGCCCGGAGTCGTCGGTGATCAGCAGCTCGTCGCCGTCCAGCGCCCGGTCGGCGCCGTCCAGCGTGGTGAGCCGCTCCCCCGGCTTCGCCCGGCGCACGACGATCGGCCCGCGGACCGCGTCCCGGTCGAAGGCGTGCATCGGCTGGCCGAGCTCGAGCATCACGTAGTTGGTGACGTCGACGGCCAGCGAGATGCTGCGGATGCCCGACTGGGCCAGCCGGCGCCGCATCCACCACGGGCTGGGCGCCGTCGGGTCCAGGCCCTCCATCGCGATCATCGAGAACCGGTCGCAGCGCGCGGGGTCGGCGATCTCGACCTGCCAGGCCGGCGGCCCGGACCAGGCCGGCGGCGTGAGCGCGCCGGGGTCGCGCCAGTCGACGGCCAGCCCGGTGCCGATCTCCCGGGCGATGCCGCGCATGGCCAGGCAGTAGCCGCGGTCGGGGGTCACGTTGAGCTCGATGACGACGTCGTCCAGCCCGAGGACGCCGGCGGCCGGGGTGCCCGGCGCGAGGTCGTCGTCGTCCGCGTGCCCGAGCACCAGGATGCCGGCGTGGTCCTCGCCGATGCCGAGCTCGCGGACCGAGCAGATCATCCCGTCCGAGACGTGGTCGTAGGTCGTCCGGGCGGCGATCGCGAAGTCGCCGGGCAACACCGCGCCGGGCAGCGCGGCGACGATCAGGTCACCGACGGCGAAGTTGCGGGCGCCGCAGACGATGCCGCGAGGGGCGCCTTCCCCGACGTCGACCTGGCAGAAGCGGATCGGCTTCTTGAAGCCGGTCAGCTCCTCGATCGCCAGCACCCGGCCGACCACGAGCGGGCCGGTGGTCTGCGGCGTGCGGTGGATCTCCTCGACCTCGAGGCCGAGCCGGACGAAGGCGGTGTCGAGGTCCTCGACCGTGGTCCCCGCGGGGAGGTCGACGTGCTCGGCCAGCCAGCCGATGGGAACCCTCACTGGATCACTCCGCTGCTCCGCAGCCCATTCGTTCCGCTCCTCGCTCGCTGGCGCTCGCTGCGATGCTCACTCACTGGTCAACCCCGAACGCTCGCGTGAACCGGACATCGCCCTCGACGATGTCGCGCATGTCGCCGACCTCGTGGCGGAACTGCAGAGCCCGCTCGATGCCGCACCCGAAGGCGAAGCCGGTGTACTCCTCCGGGTCGATCCCGCAGGCGGTCAGCACCCGCGGGTTGACCATGCCGCAGCCACCCCACTCGACCCAGCGCGGGCCGTCACGGTGCTCGGGGAACCAGACGTCGAACTCCGCCGACGGCTCGGTGAACGGGAAGTAGGACGGCCGCCAGCGGGTGACCGCGTCCGCGCCGAACAGCTGCCGGGCCAGGTGGTCCAGCGTGCCGCGCAGGTGCGCCATGGTCAGCCCGCGGTCCACGGCCAGACCCTCGACCTGGTGGAAGACCGGGGTGTGCGTGGCGTCGAGCTCGTCGGTCCGGTAGACCCGCCCGGGCGCGATCACGTAGATCGGCGGCCGGCGCTCGAGCATCGTGCGGGCCTGCACCGGGCTCGTGTGGGTGCGCAGCACCAGTCCGGAGTCCTCCGGGGCCACGAAGAAGGTGTCCATCATCGAGCGCGCCGGGTGGTCGGTGCTGATGTTCAGCGCGTCGAAGTTCAGCCACTCGGCCTCGAGCTCGGGGCCCTCGGCGACCTCGTAGCCCATCGCGACGAAGACGTCGGCGATCCGGTCGGTGAGCGTGGTGAGCGGGTGCCGGGCTCCCCGCGGGGCGCGGTCCCACGGCAGCGTGACGTCGACCCGCTCCTCGGCGAGCACCCGCTCGTCACGCTCGGCCTCCAGCACCGCGAGGCGGGCCGCGTAGGCCTCGGTGACGGCGACGCGCGCGGCATTGACCCGCTTGCCGGCGTCGGAGCGGGCAGCCGGGGGCAGCGCGCCGAGCTCGCGGCGGGCCAGCAGCACCGGAGCGCGGTCACCCAGGTGCGCCGGGCGGACGGCGGCCAGCGCCTCCAGGTCACCGGCCGCGGTGAAGGCCTCCGTCGCCGCGCTCACCGCGGCATCGAGGGCCTCCGCGGACAACGCGGCGACCTGCTTGGGGTCGTAGGGATCGTTGGCGCCAGACACGGGAGGCCATTCTGCCCGCCACGCCGCGGGGGCCGCGCCCGGGTTCCGCCGTGCTCAGACGCCGGACTCGTCCAGCAGCTCCACCGGGAACGGCGGGCGGTCCAGTCCGCGGACCCGGGTGTTGCCCCAGACGTCGTGCTCGGTCGCCTCCGCGCGGCTCTCGCCGTGCAGGGTGCGGACGACGAACGCCGTCCGCACGGGCACCTCGGTGGCGACCCGGCCGCTCCACACCGTGTGGCCGGCCAGCGGGTCGAACCGCGAGACGAGATGGCCCTCGGCGACCCGCTCGCTGCCGTCGGGCAGCTGCAGGGTGAGCGGGCCGGCGTAGCCCTCGGGCTCGTCGTGATCGTGCTGCTCGCTCATCGGGGACCTCCGTAGGGCAACAGGGTGGACAGCCCACCCCAGGCGAGTGCGGTGAGCTGGTCGACCAACTGGGCCGCGGGAACGGTGCGGGCGCCGGACCACCAGTGCGCCGACAGCTGGACCATGCCGACCACGCCGTAGGCCCACGTGGCGGCGCCCTCGGTGGGCCGGCCGGCCTCGGCCAGCCGGTCGCGCATGAGCCCGGCCAGTGCCTCGGCGACGGCGAGCTCGGTGCCGGCCACCGCATCGGCACGCCCGGAGCGCCCGGCATGGGCGTAGGCGAAGGCGTAGAGCGCCGGCTCGTCCTCCACGAACTGGACGAAGGCGGCGATGACCGAGCGCAGCCGCTGGAGGTCGTCCTCGCGTTCGATCGCGAGCTCGCCCAGCAGCCGGGGCAGCAGGACGGCGGTCGCCACCTGCTCGACCACGGCGTCCACCAGCTCCTCCTTCTCGGAGAAGTAGCGGTAGATCACGGTCTTGGACACCCCGGCGGCCCGGGCGACGTCCTCGACGGCGAAGTCGGGCCCGGCCAGCCGCACGGCCTCCACGCCTGCGGCCACCAGCTCTTCCTTGCGGGCCCGCCGGTGCTCGGTCCAGCGGGACCGTCGTCCGTCGCTCATACCCGGAGTCTGCGGCGTACCGACGACCTCTTGCATGTGTCGGAGAATAACAGTTATCTTGCGACACACGTACTGATCCGCTGTGTTCCCGCCCGACAGACCTCCGACGAGGGAGTTCCCCCGATGGCCGCGACGCTGACCGACGACATGCCCACCCGAACCCACGGCAAGGCACCGGTGGACCGGCAGGAGATGTCCACCCGCCTGCTGCGGTCGGCGGCGAAGAAGTCCTACGACCCGGTGGTCGACATCGACTGGGCCGCCGACATCCCCGCCGACCTCTACGGGCTGTCCCCCGAGTGGTCCTCGCTCTACGGCACACCGCTGTGGGACGAGATGACGCCGGCCCAGCGGGTCACGCTGACCGTGCACGAGTACTGCTCGATCTCCGGCGTCGGCATCTGGTTCGAAGTGCTGCTCATGCAGCTGGTGCTGCGCGACATCTACGGCGACGACCCGGCCCAGCCGCACTTCC
>JAOPVN010000459.1 GCA_025966175.1 Modestobacter sp.
TTGCGGGCGGTCGTCCGGGAGGCTGTCGCGCGTACCGACGTCGTCGACGTGCACCACCTGCGACCGGCGGTGCTGAGTTCGGCCTCCCGGTCCCTGACCAGGCTGGAGCAGCTCGAGCGGGACGAGATCCTGCGCTGCCTCACCCAGCCGGGCACGACGGTGCTGCAGGCGGCGACCGAGCTCGGGCTGTCTCGGGCGACGCTCTACCGGAAGATCGCCCAGTACGGGATCAGGGTCCCCGGCCGGGGCGGTGAGCCCGCCGCCGGCTGACCCCGAGGCACCTGGACCGGGACCGACGCCCGCCAGCCGAGAACAGGCGACCACGAGGAGACATGGCCCAGACGTTCCGCACCGTGATCAGCCCGGGTCGCCAGGTGCAGGGGAAGGGTGCCCTCCGGCAGATCGGCGAGTACCTGAAGAAGGTGGGGTCGGTGCCGCTCATCGTGGCCGACGACCTGGTGTGGGGACTCGTCGGGCCGGTCGTCACAGACCTGTGATGCCGTAGTCCCGGATCTTGCGGTAGATCGACGAGCGGGACATGCCCAGTTCCGCGCTGGCCGGTGCCTTCCGCCCCGCGTGGGCAGTCAGGCTCTTGACGATGGCGTCGCGTTCGAGCGACTCCAGGGTGGTCAACCTGCGACGCACGGCCGACCGTGTCTCGGGCGGCAGGTCCGCCGCGGTGACCGGTCCGACCCGGCGTCGGCCCACCACGTCGGCGAGCACCTTGTGCAGCTGGGTCACGTTGCCCGGCCAGGTGGCCCGGCTCAGTTGATTCACAGCCGCGAAGTCGAAGGACAGCCGATGGTCGCGCGCCAGCTGGTCCAGCAGGGCAGTCACCAGCTCCGGGACGTCCTCGCTGTGGTGACGCAGTGCCGGCACCTCGACGGTGTGCGGGAAGTGTGGCAACAGGCAGGCGGCCAGCTCGGTGGGGTGCTCGCCGTCGCCGACGGTCAGCGCCACCCACGACGAGTGCGGACCGCCGGCACCGCCGGCGTGCTGCTGCAGGACCTCACCGAGTGCGCTGGCCGCCTCCGGGGGCATCCGGTCGGCGTGGGTGATGGCCAAGGTGCCCGTCCCCCGGCCCAGTTCCTCGGCGACGACGTCCAGCCAGGCCTCGAGCCGTTCGGGCCCGGCGCCGATCTGCGCGCCGTCCACGATGCGGAAGTGCCCCGCCGGCTCGGTGTGCTTCTGCACGGCGGCGAGCAGGGCTCGCTTGCCGGTGCCCGGCTCCCCGCGCAGCACCAGCCACTCACCGGAGCGTCGGCACTCCAGCGCGTCGCGGGCGCAGCGCTGCCAGGCCGCGCTCGTGCCGACCAACCCGGGTAGCCGCAGTCCCGGTCGCGCACGACCGTGGGACGGCGTCGCCCCCGTGCGGTCGATGGCGGCAGCGGCCGTCGGGGACGGGTGCGGCGACGCAGCGACCGAGACGACGAAGACGCCCCCGGCCACCTGGTGGCGTCCGGGCACGGGTCGGTAGCGCAGCCGGGCACAGGTCCCGGAGGGCAGGCTCGCCACGACGGTCGCGTGCCGGGCCGTCCCGAGGACGTCGATGGCCCGCTCCAGCAGGGCGCTCTGGTCGGCGGCGGACAGCGAGCGGCGGGCGGCCTCGTTCATCATGACCACGTTCCTGTCCAGGGCCAGCACGATGCCGGGCGTGTGTCGGCAGGCGCTCAGGTACTCCCGGAACAACGTGAGATCGGCCTGGCCCACCAGGCCGAGCATTGCCTTCTCGATCCGCTCGGCGGTCGAGCTGGCCAGGGCCAGCATCAGCGCGCTGCGGCCGTTCGACCAGGACGTCAGGTCGACCGCGCCCACGAGGGCACCACTCGCCGGGTGGTGGATCGGCGCGCCTGCGCAGGAGAGCCGTTCGAGGCGGTCGGCGTAGTGCTCGAAGCCGTCCACCCATGTGGGCCGCCGTTCGGCCAGCGCCGTCCCGATGCCGTTGGTGCCGACCGAGGACTCGGCATAGCTGAAGCCCGGGGCCAGGGCTACCCCGTCCAGGTAGCGGCCGATCGCGGCGTCGGAGTCCGCGCGCTGCAGCACCATCCCCTCCGCGTCGGTGAGCAGGACGCTGACCGGCTCGTCGGCCAGTTGGTCACCCAGCCTCTGGAGCACCGGGCCGGCGGCGGCGAGCAGCGGGTCCTGGTGGTCCCACGCGCGCAGCCGCTGCGCGGGCAGGTGGTCGGCGGCGACGGCCAACCGCTGGGAACGCCGCCACGAGGCCAGGATGGTGTCCCGCACCGTCCCGCCGTCGACGTCGTCGGCGGACAGGAACCTGGACCGCGCCTCGGCCAGCTGCCGTTGCCCGGCTGGGGATCTCCTCGATCGTGAACCGTCCTTCATGTCGGTCGCGCTCCGTCATCGTCGACATCGCTTTCCGGCCAGCATTCAGGGACCTCGGACCGGTGGCGGCGGAAGACCCCGCATGTGTCCCAGATCACTTGACAAGAGGCTAGTCCGCGACGCGGCCCCGCCGGGCTCGCCGGACGCCCGTCTCAAATTGGGACAGGCGAGATCTGCCGCAGGCGGTGTCATCGGAGTCACGACGAAGCAGGCCGGTTCCGGATCGCCCCCGGAACCACACCCGGAGCGGACCCGTCCTGCCGGCGGTCGCCGACCGCTCTCGTCACCACCCCGTGTCGTACAGGCGCGGGCCCGGACCTCGGAGGCGTCCTTGAGCAGGCAGAGTCTCAGCAAAGCCCACAAGAAGATCACCGAGCTCTCGTGGGAACCGACCTTCGCCACACCGGCGACGCGTTTC
>JAOPVN010000485.1 GCA_025966175.1 Modestobacter sp.
TGACCAGCCCGTACTTGCTGCTGGTGCGCTCGAGCAGCTCGTCGATCGGCGGGTTGGTGATGCCCTCAGGGGCGGGTGCGACTCCGGACACGGGCGAGCGTGCTCCTTCTTCGTTTGCGGGAGTGGAGCTGGCCGGCTGGGGGCAACCGGACTGCTCTCACTCGGGGGCGCTGGCGTCGACCGGCGGGTCGGACGGTGGCGCAGTCAGCAATCGTACCAACTCGTCCGCAGCCCGGGCCACGTCGTCGTTGACGACGACGACGTCGAACTCCCCCGCGGCGTCCAGTTCGGCCTGGGCGAGCGCCAGCCGCCGGGACTGGACCTCGGGGTGTTCGGTGCCGCGGCCGGCCAGTCGGCTGACCAGCTCGGACCAGGACGGCGGCGCCAGGAAGACCAGCTGGGCCTCCGGAGCGCGGGCCCGCACCTGGCGCGCGCCCTGCAGCTCGATCTCCAGCAACGCCGGCGACCCCGAGGTGAGCTGTTCCTCCACCGGGGCCACCGGCGTCCCGTAGCGGTTGCCGGCGTACTCCGCCCACTCGAGCAGGCCGTCGTTCGCGATCAGCCAGTCGAAGTAGTCGTCGTCGACGAACCAGTAGTGCTCGCCGTCCATCTCCCCGGGCCGCGGCTTGCGGGTGGTGACCGACACCGACACCCAGACCTCGGGGTGCCGGCGCCGGACCTCGGCCACGACCGTGCCCTTGCCCACCCCGGAGGGTCCCGACAGAACCGTCAGACGGGCGGACGGGCGGGCCACTCCGGGCGTCCTGGGGCTACGGGCCGGTCGGGACAGCGACGTGCTCAGGGCTCGACGGTCTCGCCGGCGAACTCGGCCTCGAGGGCCTTGCGCTGGTTGGCGCCCAGGCCGCGGACACGGCGGGTCGGGGAGATCTCCAGACGCTCCATGATCTTGGCCGCACGCGCCTTGCCGACGCCGGGGAGGGACTCCAGGACGGCGGAGACCCGCATCTTGCCGATGACCTCATCGGTCTCGCCCTGCTTGAGGACGTCACCGACGGTGGTGCCCTTGCTCTTCAGTCGCTCACGGAGCTCGGCGCGGGCCTTGCGGGCCGCGGCGGCCTTCTCCAGAGCGGCGGCGCGCTGTTCGGGGGACAACTCGGGAAGGGGCACGGAGCAACCCAATCGTGTTCATGCCGGAGGTCGGCCCGGCGGTTGTTCTTCGGTGTGATGTTCATCTGCGGAACGGCCCTCGGTTGAGCCTGGCGTCAACCTAGTCACCTCGAACCGGCTGGTCACGCGGGACCCGGTGTTCCTGGCGGCAGACGGGTGTGCTGCCCCGTCCACACGGCGGACCGTGCGGTGCCGTAATTGGCGCGTCACTGCAGGTCAACCCGCCAGTCACCGCGCAGGCACCGTCCGTACGCCCCCAGCAGCACTCCGCCGGCCAGCGCAGTGCCCCGGCCGCCCCGGTTCACGCAGGGCACACCCGCCGTTTCCGGCTGCTCCTCGACGCAGTCCGCTGCAACCCAGCGGCTCGTCGCTGCCGCCGTAGGCGGTCACCCGTACTGTTCCGGCCGCCCGGAGCACCAGGACACCCGCGACCACCAGCCCGGCCCCGACGACACGCAGCGTCACCACCGGCACGAGCCGGAGCCGCCTGCCGGAGACCGGTCGGCGGCCCAGCACCCCGGACGACGGCCCAGCACCCCGGACGACCAGCAGCGCCCCGGCAGCCGCGAGGAGCCAGGGCGCCGCACGCCTCACGCGGTGAGCTCGGCCGTCCACCGGTCGGCGGCGGCCCGCAGCGCGGCGACATCCGGGCCGGCGTTCAGCACGTCCCGGGAGACGGTCGGGACGACGGCCCGCCCGGCGCCGAACAGCCGGCGCAGGTCGGCCACCGACCCACCCTGAGCGCCCAGCCCGGGCGCCAGCACGGGCCCGCGCAGCCCGTCCAGGTCGACGTCGAGCTCGGGCAGCGTGGCCCCGACGACGACGCCGAAGGAGCCGGTCGCCCAGCCCCAGCGGCCCTGCTGGTCGGCGTAGGCGGCCGGATCGGGCTCCGGGTCGCCCACCAGCCACTCCGGGGCGTTCCAGCGGCCCACGGCGTCCACGACGGCCTGCGCGACGCTGCGCCCCTCGCGGACCGCGTGCTGCACCTCGCCGCCCTCGGGGTTCGACGTCCGGGCCAGCACGAACAGCCCGCCGCCGAACGCCCGGGCGGTGCGCACGGCCGGCTCCAGCGAGCCAGGGCCGAGGAACGGGCTCACCGTGAGGGCGTCGACCGCCATCGGGTGGTCGGGGCGCAGGTACTCGCCGTAGGCGTCCATCGTCGAGCCGATGTCGCCGCGCTTGGCGTCCAGCAGGACGAGGGCTCCGGCGGCCCGGGCCCGCGCGACGGCCTCCTCCAGCACCGCGATACCGCGGGCGCCGTGCCGCTCGTAGAACGCCATCTGCGGCTTGAGCACCGCGACCCGGCCGGCCAGCGCCTCGACCACCAGGTCGGTGAAGCGGCGCAGCCCGTCCAGGTCGTCGCCCACGCCCCAGTCCAGCAGCAGCGACCGGTGCGGGTCGATCCCCACGCACAGCGGCCCGCGGTCGGCGACGGCGCCCGCCAGCCGCCGGCCGAAGGGCTCGACGTCGGGAGCGGTCACTGCGGGGTCCGGGAGTGCCGCCCGGCCGGCGGGTCGGGACGGCGGTGGGCGTAGCCGATGGCGTCGGCGAGCCGGCCGAAGCCCCGTTCCCCCAGTGCGTCGGCGAGCTCGGCGTGGATCCGCGCCGGGGCCGACGGGTCGTTGAAGACCGCCGTCCCCACGGAGACGGCGCTGGCGCCGGCCAGGACGAACTGCAGCGCGTCCAGACCGCTGCGGATGCCGCCCATGCCGAGGATGGGCACGTCGGGCAGCGCCTGGTGCACCTGCCAGACGCAGCGCAGCGCCACCGGGCGGATCGCCGGGCCGGACAACCCGCCGGTCACCCCGCCCAGCACCGGGCGCATGGTGTCCGGGTCGATGACCAGCCCGAGCAGGGTGTTGATCATCGACAGGCCGTTCGCCCCCGCGTCGGCGCACGCGGCGGCGACCGTGACGATGTCGGTGACGTCGGGGCTGAGCTTCGCGTAGACCGGCTGGGCCGGGTCGGCGGCCTCCCGGACCGCGGCGACGACGTCGGCGGCGGCGGCCGGGTCGCAGGCGAAGACCTCCCCGCGGCTCTCCACGTTGGGGCAGGAGATGTTGACCTCCAGCCCCAGCACCCCCGGCACGCCGCGCAGCCGGACCGCGAGCTCGGCGAAGTCCTCCACCCGGGTGCCGGCGATGGAGACGAACGCCCGTGCCCCGCGCTGCGCGAGCCAGGGCAGCTCGTCGGCGAGCAGCCCGTCGATGCCGGGGCCCTGCAGGCCGATGGAGTTGAGCATCCCGCTGGGGGTCTCGGCCATCCGCGGGGTGGGCCGGCCCGAGCGCGGGCGCAGCTGCACGGACTTGGTCACCACCGCGCCGATCGAGGCGAGGTCGAAGAACGGGTCCAGCTCCCGGCCGAAGGCCGAGCAGCCCGAGGCGGTGAGCACCGGGCTCACCACCGGCACGCCGCCGATCGAGGCCTGCATGTCCACGCTGGGCACGCTCAGCGCGCCGGCGGGGGCAGGAGTGGCGGACTCGATGCTCATACCGGCAGGACCCCCATCGCGTCGGCGCCCACGACGTCGGGGGGCAGGGTGCCGACGTCGGCGAAGCGCACCCGGTCGCCACCGAACACCGGCCCCTCGACGCAGGAGCGGGCGAAGCGGGTGCGACCGTCGGCGCCGACCACCGGGAGCACGCAGGTCATGCAGACCCCGATCCCGCAGGCCATCGACTCCTCCACCGCCACGTAGCCGGGGATGCCGGCGGCCACGGCCTGGTCGCTGACCGCGCGCAGCATCCCCATGGGCCCGCAGGCGTAGACGACCCCGGCGCCGCGGATCAACTCGGCGACCGGCTGGGTCACCCAGCCGCGTTGCCCGGCGCTGCCGTCGTCGGTGGTGACGACGAACGGCGCGGCCAGCCCACCGAGCTCGTCCAGCGAGCACAGCCGGTCGGCCGAGGCCGCGCCGGACACCGCCGCCACCTC
>JAOPVN010000504.1 GCA_025966175.1 Modestobacter sp.
GCGCTGGCCGCGCGGCGCCGTCGGCCCGCGTTCCTCCCGGCGGACGGCCGGCTGATGCTGGTGGCCGCCGACCACCCCGCGCGCGGCGCCCTCGCCGCCCAGGGCCGGCCCGCGGCGATGAACAGCCGCCGGGACATGCTGGACCGCCTGCAGACCGCGCTGGCCCGGCCGGGCGTCGACGGCCTGCTGTCCACCGCCGACGTCGCCGAGGACCTGCTGCTGCTCGGTGCCCTCGAGGACAAGCTCGTGGTGGCCTCGATGAACCGGGGCGGCCTGGCGGGCGCGAGCTTCGAGCTGGACGACCGGATGACCGGGTACGACGTCGCCGGGGTTGTCGCGGCCCGCTTCGACGCGGCCAAGATGCTCAACCGGATCGACCTCGACGACGCGGGCACCGTCGCCATGCTGGAGACCGCCGGGCGCACGGTCACCGAACTCGCCCGGGCCGGTGTGGTCGCGATGCTCGAGCCCTTCCTCTCCCGCCGGGTCGATGGCCGGGTCGTCAACGACCTGAGCGCCGACGCCGTGATCAAGTCCGTGCACATCGCCCAGGGCCTCGGTGCCACCTCCGCCTTCACCTGGCTCAAGCTCCCGGTGGTCGCCGAGATGGAGCGGGTCATGGAGGCCACGACCCTCCCGACGCTGCTGCTGGGTGGAGATCCTCCCGGCCACCCCGAGGAGACGTACGCGAGCTGGCGGAGGGCCCTGACCCTGCCCTCCGTCCGCGGCCTGGTGGTGGGCCGCACGCTGCTCTACCCGCCCGACGACGACGTCGAGGCCGCCGTCGACACCGCCGTGTCGCTCGTGCACTGACAAAGGACCCCCTTGCCCCCCACCACTCGCAAGCTCGCGGTGGGCCCCTGCAAGGGGGCCGTCCGCGGAGTCGAGGAGCAGCCATGACCACGACCACCGACGCGCTCCACCTGTCCGCGGGTAGCGCGGCCGCCGGCCCGTACGCCCTGGAGGTCACCCCCGAATCGGCCGGCTGGGGCCATTCCGGCCTGCGGGTGCTCGAGCTGGCCCCCGGGGGCACGCACTCCCTGGACACCGGGCTCGACGAGCTGGTCGTCGTCCCGCTGCAGGGCGGCCTGGTGCTGGAGTGCGACGGGCAGACCGTCGTCCTCACCGGGCGCCGGGACGTCTTCGCCGGCCCGACCGACGTCGCCTACCTGCCCCTGGGCGCGACCGCCGATCTGCGCAGCGACAGGGGCGGCCGCTTCGCCCTGTGCGGAGCGCGCGCCCGCCGGCGGCTGCCGGTGCGCCACCTCCCGGTGGCCGAGGTGCCGGTGGAGCTGCGCGGCGCCGGCCGCTGCAGCCGGCAGGTCAACAACTTCGGCACCGCCGAGGTGCTGGAGGCCGACGCGGTGATCGCCTGCGAGGTGATCACCCCGGGCGGCAACTGGTCGTCCTATCCGCCGCACAAGCACGACGAGACCTCCGACGTGGAGACCGAGCTCGAGGAGATCTACTACTTCGAGGTCGCTCCCGGCCCGCAGGGGCAGCCCGGCCTGGCCTACCACCGGGTGTACGGCACGGCCGACCGGCCGATCGACGTGCTCGCCGAGGTGCGCGACCGCGACGTCGTGCTGGTGCCGCACGGGTGGCACGGGCCCTCGATCGCGGCCCCCGGTCACGACCTCTACTACCTCAACGTCATGGCCGGCCCCGGTCCGGAGCGGGCCTGGCGGATCGTCGACGACCCGGCGCACGCCTGGGTCCGCGGGACCTGGGCGGCCGAGGACGTCGACCCACGGCTGCCCCTGCACTCCCCCGCCGGCACCCCTTCGATCGGAGCGTCCCGACCGTGAGCCAGCCCTACCCGCCGCCCGCCGCCCCCGAGACCGTGCGGCTCACCGTCTCCCAGGCCGTCGTCCGCTTCCTGACGGCGCAGTACACCGAGCGCGACGGGCAGCGGCAGCGGCTGTTCGCCGGCTGCTTCGGGATCTTCGGCCACGGCAACGTCGCCGGTCTCGGTCAGGCGCTGCTGCAGGCCGAGCTGGAGGACCCAGACCTCCTGCCCTACGTGCTCGGGCGCAACGAGCAGGCGATGGTGCACACCGCCGCCGCCTACGCGCGGGCCAAGGACCGGCTGCAGACCTGGGCGGTCTCCACCAGCGTCGGGCCGGGTGCGACCAACATGGTCACCGGCGCGGCGCTGGCCACGATCAACCGGCTGCCGGTGCTGCTGCTGCCCGCCGACACGTTCGCCGGCCGCGCCGCCTCCCCCCTGCTGCAGGAGCTGGAGCGGCCCGACAGCGGCGACGTCACCGTCAACGACGTCTTCCGCCCGGTGTCCCGGTACTTCGACCGGGTCTGGCGCCCCGAGCAGCTCCCCGGCGCCCTGCTCGGCGCGATGCGGGTGCTCACCGATCCGGCCGAGACCGGCGCGGCCACGGTCTGCCTGCCGCAGGACGTACAGGCCGAGGCCTTCGACTGGCCGGTCGCCTTCTTCGCCGAGCGCACCTGGCACGTGCGCCGGCCGCTGCCCGAGCCGGCCGTCGTGCAGCGGGCCGTCGAGGTCATCCGCACCGCCCGCCGGCCGCTGGTCGTCGCCGGCGGCGGGGTCATCTACTCGGGGGCCACCGACGCGCTGGCCGCGTTCGCCGCGGCGACCGGCATCCCGGTGGCGCAGACCCAGGCCGGCAAGGGCGCGCTGCCCTTCGACCACCCGCAGTCGGTCGGGGCGATCGGCTCGACCGGGACGACGGCGGCGAACGCCCTGGCCCGGGACGCGGACGTGGTGATCGGCATCGGCACCCGCTACCAGGACTTCACCACCGCCTCCCGCACCGCGTTCAGCGATCCCGGCGTGCGGTTCGTCAACGTCAACGTCACCTCGATGGACGCGGTCAAGGAGGCCGGCATCAGCCTGGTCGCCGACGCACGGGAGGGGCTGGTGGCGTTCACCGAGGCGCTGGCCGGCTGGTCGGTGGACGAGGAGTACCGGGCGCACGCCGCCGAGCTGGTCGCCGGGTGGGAGGCCACCGTCGAGGCCGCCTACCACCCGCCGGCACCGGCGGCCGGCGAGGGCGGCCGGTTGTCCCAGAACGAGGTCATCGGCCTGGTCAACGAGGTCTCCGCGCCGCGCGACGTGGTGGTCTGCGCGGCCGGCTCGATGCCCGGCGACCTGCACAAGATGTGGCGCGTCCGGGACCCCAAGGGCTACCACGTCGAGTACGGCTACTCGTGCATGGGCTACGAGGTCGCCGGCGGCATCGGCGTCGCGCTGGCCGCCCCGGACCGCGACGTCTTCGTGATGGTCGGCGACGGCTCCTACCTGATGATGGCCACCGAGCTGGTGACCGCCGTCCAGGAGGGCATCAAGGTCGTCGTCGTCCTGGTGCAGAACCACGGCTTCGCCTCCATCGGGGCGCTGTCCGAGCAGCTCGGCTCGCAGCGCTTCGGCACCCGGTACCGCTACCGCGGGGCCACCGGCCGGCTGGACGGCGACGTCCTCCCCGTGGATCTGGCCGCCAACGCCGCGAGCCTGGGCGTCGACGTCCTGATGGCCCAGGACGCGCCCAGCCTGGAGGCGGCGCTGCGCAAGGCCAAGGCGAGCGACCGGACGACGGTCGTCCACGTGGAGACCGACCCGCTTCTCGACGCGCCGTCCAGCGAGTCCTGGTGGGACGTCCCGGTCAGCGAGGTCTCGACGCTGGAGAGCACCCGGGCGGCCCGCACCGTCTACGAGCGCTGGAAGACCAGCCAGCACGCCTACCTCACGCCGTCCGACCCCACCGACCACCCAGCACCGGAGGAGAACAGATGAGTGCGCACAGCCGGGCCGCGGCCCAGCCGACGCAGCAGGGCACCGGCCGGATCCGGGTCGGGTCGGCACCGGACTCGTGGGGCGTCTGGTTCCCCGACGACCCGCAGCAGGTGCCGTGGCAGCGGTTCCTCGACGAGGTCAGCGCCTGCGGCTTCGAGTGGATCGAGCTGGGGCCCTACGGCTACCTGCCCACCGACCCGGCGCAGCTGGCCGACGAGCTGGGTTCGCGGGGGCTGCGCGTCACGGCCGGCACCGTGTTCGAGCACCTGCACCGCCCCGACTCCTGGGACGAGGTCTGGAACCAGGTCAGGGACGTCGCCGAGCTGACCCGGGCGATGGGGGGCACGCACGTCGTCGTCATCCCCGACACCTTCCGCGACCAGAAGACCGGCGCCGACGTCGAGTCCCGGGACCTCACCCCGGAGGCCTGGCGGGCCATGACCACCGGTGTGGACCGGCTCGGCCGCGCGGTGCAGGAGGAGTACGGCCTCTCCATCGCCTTCCACCCGCACGCGGAGAGCCACGTCGGCTACCAGGCCGACATCGA
>JAOPVN010000615.1 GCA_025966175.1 Modestobacter sp.
CGAGCGCCTCCAGGCCGAGCGCCTCCAGGCCGAGCGCCTCCAGGCCGAGCGCCTCCAGGCCGAGGCCGCGGCCGCTGCCGAGGGCGCCCGCATCGAAGCCGCCGCTGCCGCGGCGGCTGAGGCCGCACACATCGAGGCCGCACGCATCGAGGCCGCACGCATCGAGGCCGAGCGCCTCCAGGCGGAGGCCGCTGCCGTCGAGGCCGCAGCCGCTGAGGCCGAGCGCGTCGAGGCCGAAGCCGCTGAGGCCGAGGTGCACGACGCTCCGGTCCTGTCCATGGTCGAGTCCGTCCGCACCGCTGACGAGGAGCTGGCCGCTCTCCTGGAGGAGGTCCTGGCCGCCAACGGCTCGGGTCGTGGCCGGCACCGCCTGCCCGAGGCCGGCGCCGAGATCGGTCCGGATGCCGCGGCAGGTGCCGCTGCCCTCGCTGCCGCCGCCGCGATCGTTGAGGCCGCTGCCGAGTCCGCCGCCCCGGCCGTCGCCGCCGGTGCGGTGGCCGAGGAGCGGGTGCTCGACGTCCCCCAGCCCTGGGCCTACGAGACCGCTGCGCGCGAGCCCAGCGCCTACGACACCGGCGCCTACCGGACCGACGCCTGCTCCCCGGCCTGGGCGAGCGACGCCCGGGTCGCCCAGCGCGCTGCCCAGGTCGCCGCCGCGCAGAACCTGGTCGTGGACGCCGTCGTCGTCGACGAGAGCCCGGCCGAGGAGATCCGCTACGTCGAGCCGCGGCCGGTCGAGCTCGTCGAGGAGGAGCGCTTCGCCCTCCCGCTGTCGCTGGCTCCGGCACTGTCCCCGGCGCTGGCCCGCACCGCGAGCGACCCCGCTCCGCTGCCGATGGACGCCACCATGATCCTTCCGCCGCTCTCGCTGATGCCGCCGCAGCGGTTCGGGGGCACGGGTGGGACGCCGCCGCTGCTGTCCTCCCGCCCCGGTGTGCCCCCGGTCCGCCGCGGGCGCCCGCCGGTGCCGACCAGCCGGCCCGCGGTGTCCAGCCGCCCGCACGCCCCCACCCGGCCGGTGCAGATCCCGGTGCCGATCACCGCACGCCCGGCGGCCGAGGCGCTCCCCGCCGCCGAGGAGACCGGCACCCGGCTGGCGACGGTCACCCGGCTGGTCCCGGCCGTGTCCTCGTCGTCCGCGCTGACGCCGTTCAGCATGACCGGGCCCGAGGAGCTCGTCGTCCGGCTGCTGACCCTGGGCCTGCCGGACTTCCTGCTCGGCCCCGACTTCACCGCCGACGCGGCGAACCGGGGTGTGTACGCAGCGCTGACCCGCACGCTCGCGGAGCGACTGCCCGTTGCCCCGCAGCTGCCCGCGGAGCCCGGCGCGGTGCTCATGGTCGTCGGCCCCGGCGCCGAGACCCTGGTCGCCGCCCGGTCGCTGGCACTGTCCCTGCGCCTGGAGCCGGAGAACGTGCAGTGGGCCGCTTCCGGTGCACTGGCCGCCCTGGCTCCCGAAGCCAGCCGGATCACCTCGCTGGACACCGCGGTCGAGCGCCGCAAGACCAGCCGCACGACCGGCACCGTCACCATCGTCGCCGTCGACGCCCCCCTGCGCACCTCCGGCGGCCCCTGGCTGGAGCACATGCTGTCGGTGTGGTCGCCGGCTGCCGTGTGGGCGGTGCTGGACTCCACCCGCAAGCCCGAGGACCTCGTGCCGTGGCTGGACGGGCTGCCCGCCCTGGACGCCGTCGTCGTGCAGGACACCGACTCCACCGCCGACCCGGCCGCTGTGCTCAGCCACGTGTCGGTGCCCGTGGCCCTCGTCGACGGGACGCGGGCGACCGCGCACCGCTGGGCGTCGCTGCTGTGTGAGCGCCTGGAGGAGATGGAGGCGTGATCAGCCCGTTCCGCGGTGACGTCGTGGTGACCGGCTTCGTGCTGGCCACCCCGGTGTTCCTGCTGGGGATGCGCGGTGAGTTCACCGCGGAGGAGGTCATCACGCGGTTGCTGTGGTGCCTCGCTGCCGGCTGGGCCGCGGTCTCGCTCGTGCGCTGGGCGAGCACCCCGCCGAAGCCGGCACCGGGTGCGCGGGCCGATGATGCCGCGGGCGAGACCAGTGTCGATGGCGAGCGGGCCACGACCGCCTGACCGACCGGCTGGCTCGCCGGGCCCCGCTGTGCACGCACTTCGTACGCAGTGCACGTGCTGCAGAGCGTGCACAGCAGCAGAAGAGCGTGCACTGCGCGGCGTCCGCGAGCTGCCGGTATCCACATCTGTCCGGGATGTCCACAGACCGGGGCGGACCCGACCACGCCGGCCCGCTGTCGGCGAGGGTGCCGAGATGGACCCCGCATCCGACCTCCCCTCTCTCGTCCTGAGGCCACAGGCGCTGGCTGCCGGACTGGTCGACGACGAGATCAGGCGGCGCCGTCGACGCGCCCAGTGGGCGACGCTGCAACGCGGCGCGTACCTCGTGGGCCCCGGGCGCCCCGACCGCCGGCAGCGTCACCTGCTCGCCGTGCAGGCCACCCTGGCGGGGCTCCGCGTGCCGGCCGTCGTGAGCCACGGCTCGGCCGCCGCTCTGCACGGGCTGCCGCTCTGGGGTCTCCGACTGGACCAGGTGCACGTCACCCGCCGGCCACCAGCGCGCAGTGCCGACGAGGGCCGCTTGCGGTCGCACGTCGCGCGGCTCGGGGCGGACGACGTCGTCACGGTGGGGCGAACCGCGGTCACGAGCATCGCTCGCACGGTCGCCGACCTTGCACGCGCCGTCCCCTTCGCTCCTGCCCTGGTCGTGGCAGACGCGGCGCTCGCCGGTGGGGAGACCACGACAGATCAGCTGAGGGCCGCGCTCACCTCAGGCACGGGCACGCGCGGCACTCGTTCGGCACGCCGGGTCATCGAGGCTGCCGATGGGCGCAGCGAGAGCGTCGGGGAGAGCCGCAGCAGGGCGCTGATGATCGACGCCGGTCTCACGAGGCCCGAGCTGCAGGTGGAGATCCGTCGACCCGACGGCTGGCTGATCGGCCGCAGCGACTTCGGCTGGGAGGAGCACCGGCTGCTCGGCGAGTTCGACGGACGGGTCAAGTACGGGCGACTGCTCCGTCCCGGTCAGCAGCCCGGCGACGCCGTGTTCGAGGAGAAACGGCGAGAGGACGCCATGCGGGAGGAGGGGTGGGGCATGGTGCGCTGGGTGTGGGACGAGCTGGCCGCGCCGGCAGCACTCGTCGCCCGCTGGGCCCGGGCGCTCGAACACCGCGCGCCCTGACGCCGCATTGCACGCTCTTCGTGCACAGTGCACGCGCTGCAGCACGTGCAATGCGGACAGAACGCGTGCAATGCGGGTCAGGAGCGGGTGGAACCCCGCAAGAGCAGGGGCCAGCAGCTCAGAGCGGGAGGTCCTCCAGCATCTCGGTGACCAGCGCCGCGATCGGCGAGCGCTCGGAGCGGGTCAGGGTCACGTGCGCGAACAGCGGGTGCCCCTTCAGCGCCTCGATCACCGCGGTCACGCCGTCGTGCCGACCGACCCGCAGGTTGTCCCGCTGCGCCACGTCGTGGGTCAGGACGACGCGCGAGTTGGTGCCCA
>JAOPVN010000527.1 GCA_025966175.1 Modestobacter sp.
GGCCGACCGCCGCGAGTCCGACCGCCCGCTCCCGGCGCCGGTGGGGGCGCTGGGCCGCGCGCTGGTCCCCGTCGGTCAGCTGGCGCTGGTGCTCGTCGTCCTCACCCGGGTGTTCACCCCACAGCACACCTGGGCCGGGCTGGTCCCCACTCCCGGCAGCATCGCCGACCTCGCGGCGCTGCTCGCCGACGGCACCGCGGAGATCCGCGAGCAGGCCACCCCGGCGCTCCCGCTCACCGGGCTCGTGGCGCTGACCACCCTCTTCGTCGCCCTGGTGGCGCTGGCCGTCGACCTGCTCGCGGTGCCGGCCCGGCAGCCGGCCCTCGGCGGGCTGGGCCTGCTGGTCCTGTACTGCGTGCCGGTCAGCACGGTCACCGGGCACGTCGCAGTGATCTCCTTCGCTGCCCCGGCCTGCGGCTTCGCCGTCCTGTTGTGGGCCGACCAGCGGGGCCGGCTGGTCGACAGCGCCCGGGGTGGAAGCGGGTCGCCGCTGGGCACCGGCACCCTGCCGGCCCTGCGCACCGGCGTGCTGGCGCTGGTGGTGGGCGTGGTGCTGCCGTTCTTCGTGCCCATGCTGGCCGAGGGCTCGCTGGCCAGCGGCCTCGGCGGGGCCGGCACCGGCAACGGCCTGGGCTCCTCGCTCGACCCGGTCGCGGAGATGGCGGGCCAGCTCAACCGGCCCGAGCCGATGGACCTGCTGCGCGTGGACGCCTCCGTCCCCGACCCGGGGTACCTGCGGGCCGTCGCGCTGGACGAGTACACCGCCGACGGCTGGCACCTGTCGAACCTGGACGGCGAGCAGTCGATCGCCGACGACACGACGCTGGCCCCGCTGCCACGCCAGGAGTCCAGGCGGCAGGTGCGCGAGCAGATCACGGTCCTCGGCCACGACGACCAGTTCCTCCCGGTGGCCTACTCGCCGCTGCGGGTTCAGGTGCAGGGCTCGGCGAACGCGGACTGGCGCTTCGACCCGGCCGGCGCCACGATCTTCGGCCGGGACGTCACGACCACGGGGCTGTCCTACCAGGTCACCGCCGAGCAGCCCGAGCCCTCGATGAACGACCTGGAGTCGGCGCCGGAGCTGTCCCCCGGGGACGCCATGCTGCAGTACACGCGGCTGCCGCAGCTGGACCCCAGCGTCACCGACCTGGCCGCCACGCTCACCGCCGACGCGCAGACGCCCTACGACCGGGTACGCGCCATCCTGGGGCACTTCACCGACCGGGCCAACGGGTTCGTCTACAGCCTGTCCACCGCCCCGGGCACCACCGGGAACGACCTCGCCGACTTCCTGCGGCTCAAGCGGGGGTACTGCGAGCAGTACGCCGGGGCGATGGCCGTGCTGGTCCGCGCGGCCGGCGTGCCGGCCCGGGTGGTGCTGGGCTACACCCCCGGCCAGGAGCAGCGCGACGGCACCCGGGTGGTGACCACCGACGACGCGCACGCCTGGGTCGAGGTCTGGTTCTCCGGACTCGGCTGGATCCCCTTCGACCCCACCCCGATCGCCGCCGACCGGACCGTCGACCTGCCGTGGGCGCCGCGGACGGACCCGACGACCGACGCCACCGTCGCCGAGCCGACCGTCCCCGGAGCCGCGCTGCCGGTGCCCGCGGGCCCGAGCGCCCAGATCCCCCGCGACACCCCGATCGTGCCGCTGGACCGGCAGGCCCTGCAGGGCAGCTCCCCGCTGCTCCCGTGGCTGACCGGCACGGGGGTGGCCGTGCTCCTCCTCGTTCTCGGGGCGGTCCCGCCCGCGCTCCGCCGGCGGGCCCGCAGGCGGAGGCTGGCCGACGGGAGTCCCGGGGCGCTCTGGGCGGAGCTGCTGGCCACCACGGCCGACCTGGGCATCGACGTGCCCGGCACGTCCACGACCCGCCAGCTCGCCCGGCAGCTGGCCGAACAGCTCTCCGACGTCGAGCCTGCCGCGGTCACGGCCGTGCGGACGCTCGCGCTGGCCCAGGAACGCGCGGTCTACGGCCCACCGGGCACGGCCGGTGCTGATCCCGCGCTGCCGAGGGCCCTGCAGTCCGTCCGGCGGGCGCTGCTGCGGCGCGCGTCCCGGGGCCAGCGGCTGCAGGCCATGCTCTGGCCGGCCTCGACGCTGGCCGACGCGGCCGGCTGGCTGGGTGCGCACGCTCCCCGACGGCTCCGCTCGGCCTGAGGCCGGGCCCCGCTCGGGAACGAGAGCAGCCGCCGTCCTCGGCGGACGGCGGCTGCGGCGGACGTGGGAGGGGTGAGCCCCCACCGGCTACTGGTCGTAGCGGCGGCGGAAGCGCTCCTCGAGGCGGTTCTTCAGCGGCTGGCGGCGGGCCTTGGCGGGGCGCCCGCGGCCGGTGCCGGGACGACCGGCGGCACCCGGGCCGGTGCTGGCCTCGACGGCGCCGGTGGCGGCCTTGTAGTTCAGGATGCCGAGAACGGTCCCGCCCAGCATCACCAGGAAGCCCAGCACACCCAGCGGCCAGAACTTCAGCGCCCCGATGAGGAGGACGACCAGGCCGACGAGGACCAGGCCGATGCCGATCTGGACCTTGCGTCGCGCCTTCTGGCGGCGGTCGCCGGTCCGTACGGTCGAAGCGAACTTCGGGTCGTCGTCGACGAGGGCACGCTCGATCTGCTCCAGCAGACGCTGCTCGTGCTCGGAGAGCGGCACGTCGACCTCCAGGTGCGCAGTGCTACAAGCCACCGGCGGAAGTCCGCCCGCAGTGACACCGAGGATACGAGCCGATTGCGGGGTGCGAAAGGCGAGTCGCCACCGACACACCCGTCCGGGCTGTCGCCCACCCCACAGCGGGACGTGTCGGCGCGGAGTGGCAGCTCAGCGACCCGTCCCCGCGGGGGGACGGCGACCGCCCCGACCGACTCCGGGGACCTGCGTCCGGGAGATCAGCGTGGCCGGTCGGACGGCGCCGGCGCCGAACCGGCGGGCCGCCCGGTCCGCGGCGAGCTCGGCGTCCCGGCGGCCGTGCTCGCGGGCGCCGAGTTCGAGCTGCCGGGCGGTGCTGTCGGCCTCCACCAGCCCCTCGGCCCGGACCCCGACCAGCCGGATCCGGGCCCGGTCCAGCCCCAGGGCGTCGAAGAGCGCGCGAGCGGTGTCGTACAGCTCCTGACCGACGTCGGTGGGGACCTTCACCGTGCGGGAGCGGGTGATGGTGGTGAAGTCGGCGAAGCGCACCTTGATGCTCACCGTGCGGGCCAGGTGGCCGGTCGAGCGCAGCCGCCCCGCCGTCCGCTCGGCCAGGTACAGCAGCTCACGGTGGATGACCGCCGGGTCGTCGACGTCGGTGCCGAAGGTCTCCTCCGCCCCGGTCGACCGGTCGGGCTCGTCGGGCACCACCCGGCGCGGGTCCCGGCCCCAGGCCAGCTCGTGCAGGTGCGCGCCGGCGGCCTGCCCCACCGCCCGCTGCAGGGTGCGTGCCGGCACGTGCGCGAGGTCGCCCACGGTGCGCAGGCCCAGCCGCAGCAGCACCTCCTCGGTCTTGGCGCCGACCCCCCAGAGCGCCCCGACCGGCAGCGGGTGCAGGAAGTCCATGACCTCGGCCGGGCGCACCACCAGGAGCCCGTCGGGCTTGGACCGGGTGGAGGCGAGCTTGGCGACGAACTTGCTGCCGGCCACCCCGACCGAGCAGGTGATGCCCTGCTCGTCGTAGACCCGGGCCCGGATGTACTCCCCGATCGCCACCGGGTCGCCCAGCCTGCGGCCGGAGCCGGAGACGTCGAGGAACGCCTCGTCCAGGCTCACCGGCTCGACCAGCGGCGTGAGCGAGCGGAACAGCGCCATCACCGAGCGGGAGACCTCGGCGTAGAGGTCCATGTCCCCGGGCAGCACGGTGGCCGCCGGGCACAGCCGCAGCGCCCGGGCGGTCGGCATGGCGCTGTGCACGCCGTACCGGCGCGCCTCGTAGGTGGCCGAGGTGACGACGCCGCGGTTCCCCACCCCGCCGACGATCACCGGGGTGCCGGCCAGCTCCGGGTGCCGGCGCACCTCCACGCTGGCGAAGAAGGCGTCCATGTCGACGTGCAGCACCGTGCAGCCGGCAGCCCGCTCCGTCATCCCACTCCCCTGATCGAACACATGTTCGATCACATTAGCCGGTCACCCGCGCCGAACCGCGCCGCCAGGCGCTCCAGGTCGACCGAGCCGAGGGCTGCGTCCCGCAGCGGGTCCGGTCCACGCCGGGCGGCGGTGTCGGTGAGAGCCGTCGCGACGCCCCGGGCGCCACCGGCCCCGACCGCGGCGACCCCGATCCCGCCGTGCCAGAAACCCGGCCGGTCCAGGTACGCGCCGGGGCCGCCCACCGGGATGCCGGGGACGTCGAGCCTCCGCGACGTCCCCGGTGTCGCTGCCGGCCATGCCGGGATTGACCCGTGGTGCGCCGTACCACCTCGTCAGCGGTCTCCTGCCGATGTCCAGCGGACTGTGGCGCTCCCATCGTCGGGAACTGTGCCCCCGCCTGCGGAAGCCCACCGCACCAGCACGCGGACAGGAGGTGTGCACAGTCGATCATCGCGGTAGAACCACCGTGGGTGGTCACCGTCCGGTGCCACGACCCACGACGATCGGAGGAGCCATGGCGCTCGACGACGACGACATGACCAGCACGGAAGGACCGGCCGACGGCGGTGCCGAGGGCACCCCGGGCCAGCACGACGGTGGCGCGGACGGCGGTGCCGACGGCGGCGCGGACGGTGGCGCGGACAGCGGTGCGGACAGCGGCGCGGACAGCGGTGCCGATGGCGGCGCGGACGG
>JAOPVN010000549.1 GCA_025966175.1 Modestobacter sp.
GAAGACCGGGATCCCCGCGTCCTTGGCGGCCTGGACGCCGGGGCCGACGGCGTTGGCGTCCAGCGGGAAGATCACGATGGCGTCGACCTTCTGCGCGATCCCCTCGTTGATCCGCTGGTTGGCCGCCGCCAGGTCGATCTGGTTCTGCGCGTTCAGCTGGAACACCCGGGCCACCGAGGCCCCCTGCTCAGCCAGGTCGATGGCCAGGCCCTGGGCCAGTCCGTCGAGCAGCGCGTTGCCGGGCGCGGCGTCGATGTAGAGGACCTTCTTGCCGGCCAGCGGGCCGTCGGCGGCGACGTCGGCCTTCGCCGTCGCCGCGGCCTGCCCGGACGTGCTGCCGGCGCTGCCGGTGCTGCATGCGGTGAGGGCCAGTGCAGCGAGCAGCACGGGCGCCACGAGACGGAACGAACGCTTCATCAGATCTCCAGCGGAGGAGGAGGTGGGGGGTGCGGTCAGTTCTGGTCGAGCAGCGGGCCGACTGCCTTCACCTGCACCCGGGCGCAGTCGCCCGGCATGTAGGCCATCGGGATCTCGTTCACGGTCGTGATGCGCACCAGCGCGGGGTCGGCGCCGGCCCGGACGGCGGCCTCGGTCGCCGCCTGCTTGGCCTCGTCGAGGCATGCCTCGCGGCTGCTGTCCCCGAAGCGGTAGGCCCGGTCGACGCTGCCGGAGGCCTCGGCGATCGCCGCCCCGATCGCGTTGGCCACCGCTGCGTGCTCGTGCCGCACCACGGTGCTCACCCCCGGGATCTTGTCGGGGATCAGGTGGGCGCCACCGCCGACCGCGATCAACGGCATGTCCACCCGGGCGGCCTTGATCCGGTCGGTGAGCACCTGGATCCGGTCGTCGACCCAGGCGATCCCGGCGTCCACGGTGGCGCGGTCGACGCCGGCAGCTCGCGCGGGCTCGCCCATCGTGATCCGGCCGGCCAGCACCGACAGGTCGGAGAGGGTGAGGATGTCCCCGCCGAACACCAGGGCCTGCTCGGTGAGCCGGTAGCCCACGCTGTCGGGTCCGATGGACAGCTCCGGGTCGGTGCGCACGATCGTGCCGCCACCCAGCCCGATGGAGATGAGGTCGGGCATCCGGTAGTTGGTCCGCACGCCACCGATCTCCACGGCCAGCGCCGACGTGCGCGGGAAGCCGTCGACCAGCAGCCCGACGTCGGCGGAGGTGCCGCCGACGTCCATGACGATGGCGTCGGACAGCCCCGAGAGGTAGGCCGCGCCCCGCATCGAGTTCGTCGGCCCGGAGCCGATGGTCAGGATCGGCCGCCGGACCGCCTCGGCCGCCGAGAGCAGCGTCCCGTCGTTCTGGGTCAGGTAGATGCTGGCCTCGAGCTGGTGGCTGGCCAGGGCCTGCTCCAGCCCGGTGACGATGCCCTCCCCGACGAAGCGCAGGGCGCCGTTGAGGATCGCGGAGTTCTCCCGCTCGAGGAGCCCCAGCCCGCCGACCTCGTGGCCCATGGTCACCGCGAAGTCCTCGCCGAGGACCTCCCGGATGATCTGTGCCGCCCGGATCTCGTGGTCGGGGTTGGCCGGGGAGGTGACGCCGGTGAGCGCGATGGCGTCCACCCGGTCCCGGCACTCCTCGGCGAAGCGCCGTACGGCGTCCTCGTCCAGCGGGTTGATCTCGGTGCCCTCGTACTCGTGCCCGCCGCGGATGATCTCGACGTGGCCGCGGACGGCCTGGGCGAGGTCGCGCGGCCAGCCGGCCAGGGGCGAGATGGACAGCGTCGCGGGGGCGGCGATGCGCAGGATGCCGACCCGGGCCAGGTCCTTGCGGCGGATGATCGCGTTCACCGGGTGGGTCGTCCCGAGCATCACCTGCCCGACCGAGCCGCGGTCGACGTCGGCCAGGACGTCGGCGAGCACCGCGCGGATGCCGTCGAAGACCTCGGGCGTGGTCGCCGACTTGTGCGAGCTGAGCACGTTCCCCTGGACGTCGACGGCGACCGCGTCGGTGTTCGTGCCGCCGACGTCGATCCCGATCCGCAGCGAGCTCACTGGGCGCCTCCGATCGGGGCGTAGTCGATGTCGTAGCCGAAGGCCCGCGGCCCGGCGAGGGCCAGTCCCTCGGGGGTGCGCCAGCGGTCCAGGGCCGGCATGGCGATCACGTGCAGCCGCTGCCCGTAGGCGAGCATCTCGGTGGTCATGGGGACCCCGGTCTCGATGTCGATGAGGGTGATCAGGTCCGGGACCATGACCTTGGCCTCGCCGTCCTCGAAGGCCACCAGGTTCTCGTTCTGGATCTCCACGCGCATGACGCGGTCGGGGTCCTCGAGGTGCTGCAGGGTGACCGTGCCGCGGGCCCAGCCGCCGGTGGTCCGCCGCTCGATGTCGGCGACCTTGCCGGTGAAGAGGATCTGCGCCTCGCAGTAGCTGAGGAACTCCTCGTAGGCGCCCGGCCGGCCCTCCTGGATGGCCCGGACCCGGCGGCCGATCTCCAGGCAGTAGGTGAGCGAGCCGTTGGCCGCGTGCTCCTGGCACTGCGCGGCGGTGATGGCGTACGCGCTCATCACCGCGATCATGCCCATCTGCGCGACGCAGCTGCGGACGAGCTTCTCGCCCATCAGGTTGTCGACGGTCTCGAAGAGCACGTAGTTGCCCTTGGCGTCGGCCATCGTCATCGGCGAGGACGAGATGCCGGCCAGGGTGAACAGCGTCATCTCGATCTGCGGGAAGGCCCGGCGCATCGAGTCGGCGTCCACGCAGGGCAGCCCGAGCTCGGCGGCGACCACGAGCGGGAAGAGCGAGTTCATCCCGCCGTTCTCGATCGGCAGCACGGCGATGCCCGTGCGGCCGAGGTGGTTCTCCAGCGCGCGCAGGACCTTCTCGGCCTCGCCGCCGTTGGGGAACTTCTCCACGATCGCGGTGGGCGCGCCGACCATGGCGACCGGGAGGAGCAGGCCCTCCGGGTCCAGGTCGGCGGCGTTCACCACCTCGACGGGCCCGTGCTTCTCGATCGCTTCCTGCAGCATGATCTTGGCGACGTAGGGGTCGCCACCGCCACCGGTGCCGAGGACCACGGCCCCCAGGGCCAGGTCCTCGATGTCGTCCAGGGTTATGTGTGTCATGAGCTCACCTCCAGGTGAACGAGAGCGAACCAGCAGGTG
>JAOPVN010000567.1 GCA_025966175.1 Modestobacter sp.
CAGCATGGCCCTGGCGGCCTGCGCCAGCGACGAGGGGACCAGCAGCGGGAGCAGCGCCGGCAGCAGCAGCGCCGGCGGCGACCTGCAGATCGGTCTGGCCTACGACACCGGCGGCCGCGGCGACAAGTCGTTCAACGACTCGGCCTACGCCGGCGCGTCGGCCGCGGCCGACGCCCTCGGGGGCACGGTCAACGAGCTCACGCCCAACGCCGACGCCTCCAACCGCGTCGACCTGCTGACCCAGCTCGCGGACGACGGCAACAACCCGATCATCGCGGTCGGCTTCGCCAATGCCGACGCGCTCGCCGAGGTCGCCCCGCAGTACCCGAACACCACGTTCGCCATCGTCGACTCGGCGGTCACGGGCACCGGTCTGGACAACGCGACCGGCCTGCTCTTCGCCGCCAACGAGGGCTCGTTCCTCGGTGGCGTCGCTGCGGCGCTGAAGTCCGCCACCGGGCACATCGGCTTCGTCGGTGGCGTCGAGTCCCCGCTGATCCAGGGCTTCGAGGCCGGCTACGTCGCCGGTGCCAAGGCCGCCAAGCCCGGCATCACCGTCGACGTGCAGTACATCTCGCCCAACGGCGACTTCTCCGGGTTCTCCGACCCGGCCAAGGGGAAGATCCTGGCCCAGGGCATGTTCCAGAGCGGCGCGGACGTCGTCTACCACGCGGCCGGCGGTTCGGGGCAGGGCGTCTTCGAGGCGGCGGCCGAGGCCGGCGGGCGGGCGATCGGTGTCGACTCCGACCAGTACGAGACCGTCGGCGACCCGGCGCTCCAGGCCGTGATCATGACCTCGGTGCTCAAGCGGGTCGACAACGCCATCAAGACCTTCGTCACCGACTTCTCCGAGGGCTCGGTCAAGGGCGGCACCGACATCGTCAACGACCTGAAGAGCGGCGGCGTGGGCCTGTCCACCTCCGGTGGCTTCATCGCCGACATCAAGACCCAGCTCGACGACTACCAGCAGAAGATCATCAGCGGCGACATCAAGGTCCCCACGACCCCGTGATGCGCTCGTCCTGAGCACCAGGTGACAGCGGCGGGTCCGGGGGCGGTACACGCCCCCGGACCCGCCGTTTTCCGTGTGTACCGTCTCCGCGTCAGGACGACATCCGCAGTACGACATCCGCAGTACGAGAGCGTCGTCCCGCGCCCGCGCGGCCGGAAGACCTCCGGTCCGCCGCCTCCGCCCCGCGCCCCACCCGGCCCCCGAGGAGCTCCCGTTGACCGAGTCGACACCGCTGGCGGTGGAGTTGCGCGGGATCACCAAGCGCTTCCCCGGCGTGGTCGCGAACGCCGACATCGAGCTGCGCGTCCGGCGCGGCGAGGTGCACGCCATCGTCGGTGAGAACGGCGCGGGCAAGTCCACGCTGATGAAGACGCTGTACGGCATGCACCGCCCGGACGAGGGCCAGATCCTCGTCGACGGCCGTGAGGTGCACTTCCGCAGTCCCAACGACGCGATCGCCGCAGGCATCGGCATGGTCCACCAGCACTTCATGCTGGCCGACAACTTCACCGTGCTGGAGAACATCGTCCTGGGCAGTGAGCCCACCAAGGGGGGCCGGCTGGACCGGGCCACGGCCCGCCGCCGGATCCGGGAGATCTCCGAGAGCTACTCCCTCGGTCTGCAGCCCGACGCACTGGTCGAGGGCCTCGGGGTGGGCGACCGCCAGCGCGTGGAGATCGCCAAGGTCCTCTACCGCGGGGCCACGATCCTCATCCTCGACGAGCCGACCGCCGTCCTGGTCCCGCAGGAGGTCGACGAGCTCTTCGGCAACCTCGCCGAGCTCAAGCGCGAAGGCGTCACGGTCATCTTCATCTCGCACAAGCTCGACGAGGTCCGCAAGGTGGCCGACTCGATCACCGTGATCCGCCGCGGCACCACCGTCGGCACTGCCGACCCGAGGACGACGACCGCCCGTCAGCTGGCCGAGCTGATGGTCGGCGCCGAACTGCCCACGCCGGCCACCCGCGACTCCACCGTCCGGGAGACCCCCGTCCTGCGGATCGACCACCTGACCGTCCCCGGCGCCGCGGGCGGGCGGGCCGTGGTCGACGACGTGTCGATGACCGTCCGGGAGGGCGAGGTCGTCGGCATCGCGGGGGTGGAGGGCAACGGGCAGTCCGAGCTGATCGACGCGGTCCTGGGGCTGCGGCCGCCCTCGGCCGGCACGGTGGTGCTCGGCGAGGAGGACATCACCAGCTGGAGCACCCGCCGTCGTCGCGAGGAGGGCGTCGGGTTCATCCCCGAGGACCGGCACCGGCAGGGGATGCTGCTGGAGGCCCCGCTCTGGGAGAACCGGATCCTGGGGCACCAGACCCGCCCGCCGGCGGTCAAGGGCGCCTTCATCGACCGCAAGGCCGCCCGCGCCGACACCGCCCGGATCATGCGCGAGTACGACGTCCGGGCCCCGGGCCCCAACACCCCGGCGGTCGCGCTGTCCGGTGGCAACCAGCAGAAGCTGATCGTCGGCCGCGAGATGAGCGCGCACCCCCGCGTGCTGCTGGCCGCGCATCCGACCCGCGGCGTCGACGTCGGAGCGCAGTCGGTCATCTGGGAGCTGCTCAAGGACGCTCGCGCGGAGGGCCTGGGCATCGTGCTGGTCTCCGCCGACCTCGAGGAGCTGATCGGTCTGTCCGACACCCTGCACGTCATGCTCCGCGGGAAGCTGGTGGCCACCGTCGACCCGCGGAAGGTCACCCCTGAGGAGCTCGGCGGGTACATGACCGGCGGGCACGAGGCCTCCCCGGCGGGTGCGGCATGACCCTGGTGCGCCGGATCGGCACCCTGCTGCTCGCCCCCGCGCTGGCGGTGGCCATCGCCGTCGTCATCTCGGCCGTGGTGATGGGCCTGCTCGGGGTCGACCCGCTGCAGGTGCTGAAGGTGATGGTCGACCTCGGCGACACCCCGACCCAGCAGGTCACCGCGGTCATCGCGATCCTCAACCGCTCGTTGCCGCTCTTCCTGGCCGGGCTGGCGGTGGCCATCGGTTTCCGGATGAGCCTGTTCAACATCGGCGTCGAGGGCCAGTACCGGATGGCCACGATCATGGCCGCGACGGTCGGCGCCGCGGTCGCCCTGCCGGGCCCGCTGCACGTCCTGCTGATCATCGTCGTGGCCATGGCGGTGGGCGCGATCTGGGCCGGGATCGTCGCCGTCCTGAAGGTCACCCGCGGCGTCAGCGAGGTGATCAGCTCGATCATGCTGAACACCATCGCCCTGGGCCTGGCCTCCTACCTGCTCACCGGCCCGTTCCGGGGCAGCCCGGACGGCGCCTCGGTGGTCAGCACGGCCGAGATCTCCGAGTCCGGCCGGATCGGTGGGCTCAACGGGATCCTCGACGTGTTCGGTCTGGTCAACCCGCCCCGCCAGCTGTACGGCTTCCTGCCGATCGCGGTCGTGGTCGGCATCGTCATCTGGGTGCTGCTGCAGCGCACCCGCTTCGGGTTCGACCTGCGCGCCACCGGGCTCTCGCCCTCGGCCGCCAGCGCCAGCGGGGTCGACGCCCGGCGGATGGTCGTCAAGACGATGCTGATCTCCGGCGCCGTGGCCGGCCTGATCGGTCTGCCGGACCTGCTGGGCCGCACCTACGAGTACAACTCCGACTTCACCTCGGGCCTGGGCTTCCTGGGCATCGCGGTCGCGCTGCTGGGCCGCAACAACCCCGGTGGCATCGCGCTGGCCGCGGTCCTCTACGCCTTCCTCGACCGCGCGGCGGTGCCGCTGCAGGCCGCGAGCCTGCCGTCCTCGGTCGTCACGATCATCCAGGGCACGATCGTGCTCGCGGTCGTCGTCGCCAACGAGATCGCCCGGCGGGTCTCCCGCCAGGCCGCCGAACGGTCCAGCCGGCAGACCTCCGGCCCGGTGACCGAGGGCTCCGTGACCACCGGGCCCGTGCCCGCCACCGCCTCGGAGGGAACCTCGTGAGCGAGCGTGCGAGCGAACCGGAGAACGCAGCAGCTGCGCGAACGCGGCCGACGAGCGCCGGCGAGGAGAACTCGTGAGCACGTCCCTGACGACGACGATTCCGGCCGCCACTCGCCCGACGCTGGTCCGCCGCCTGCTGGGCGCCTCCGGTGCCCGTCGGATCTGGCTGGCGGCGGCCGGGCTCTTCGTCCTGCTGTCGGTGGTCCGGCTGGTCAGCGGCGAGGACGCGCTGACGTCGTCGTCGGTGATGACCGCCGCGCTGCTGCTGACCTCGCCGCTGCTGCTCGTGGCGCTGGGCGGCCTGTTCTCCGAGCGCGCGGGCGTGGTCAACATCGGCCTCGAGGGCATGATGATCCTGGGCACCTGGGGCGCCGGCTACGCCGGCTACCAGTGGGGCTGGGGCGCCGCGATCGTCGGTGGGCTGGTCATGGGTGCCCTCGGCGGCCTGCTGCACGCGGTCGCCACGGTGACCTTCGGCGTCGACCACACGATCTCCGGCGTCGCGATCAACATCCTCGCCGCCGGCGTCGTCCGCTTCCTGTCCGAGTCGCTGTACACCGGGCGGAACGACGGCGCCGGGATCACCCAGTCCCCGTCGCTGTCGTCCAAGCCCCCGTCGTTCTCGCTGCCCGTGCTGTCCAGCGGGCCGGACCTGCTGGGCGACCTCGAGGACAAGCACTGGTTCCTGCTCAGCGACCTGGCCGGCGTCCTGCGCGGGTTCACCTCCGACGTGGGCATCCTGACCTTGATCGCGGTGCTGCTGGTGCCGGCGGTCTACCTGCTGCTGTGGCGTACCGCCTTCGGGCTGCGGCTGCGGTCCTGCGGGGAGAACCCGGCGGCTGCCGACTCCCTCGGCGTGCCGGTCTACCGGATCAAGTACCTCGCCGTGGTCATCTCCGGCGCGCTCGCCGGGCTGGGCGGGGTGGTGCTGGTCTTCGTCGCGAACATCTACCGCGAGGGCCAGACCAACGGCCGTGGCTACATCGGCCTGGCCGCGCTGATCTTCGGCAACTGGCGGCCCGGCGGGCTGACCGGCGGCGCGCTGCTGTTCGGGTTCTCCGACGGCCTGCAGCTGCGCAGCCGCAGCGCCGTCGTCGCGCTGCTGCTCCTGGTCGCGGTGATCCTGGTCGTGGTCGCGATCGTGCAGTTCACCCGCCGCCGGCTGGTGCAGGGCGTGCTCTCGGCGGGCTTCGCCGTCCTGGCGCTGGTGGGCTACCTGACCATCGACGAGCTGCCGACCGGCATCGTCTCCTTCACCCCGCACCTGGTCACGCTGTTGGTGCTCTCGCTTGCCTCCCAACGGCTGCGGATGCCCAAGGCCGACGGACTGGTCTATCGACGAGGAGAGCACTAGTGACGACGCCTGATCTCGACTGGGACGCGCTGCGGACGGCGGCGCGAGAGGCGATGACGCACGCCTACGCGCCCTACTCGAACTTCCCCGTGGGCGTGGCCGGGCTGGTGGACGACGGCCGGGTCGTCACCGGCTGCAACGTGGAGAACGCCTCCTACGGGCTGGGCCTGTGCGCCGAGTGCGGCATGGTCAGCGAACTGGCCCGCAGCGGCGGCGGCCGGCTGGTCGCGGTGGCCTGCGTCGGTGGCGACGGCCAGCCGCTGATGCCCTGCGGCCGGTGCCGGCAGCTGCTGTGGGAGCACGGCGGCGCCGAGATGCTCATCGAGACCGTGTCGCTGGGCATCGTGCCGATGCGCCAGGTGCTGCCGGACGCCTTCGGCCCCGATGACCTCGTCGCGGCGGCGGCCCGCTCATGAGGGCGCCGTTCGACGCGATCGACGTCATCCGGGCCAAGCGTGACGGGCGGCAGCTGACCGCGGCGCAGATCCGCTGGGTGATCGGCGCCTACACCGACCGGGTGGTGCCCGACGAGCAGATGAGCGCGCTGCTCATGGCGGTGTTCTTCCGCGGCATGGACGGCGACGAGCTGGCCGTCTGGACCCAGGCGATGATCGACTCCGGCGTCCGCAAGGACCTGTCCGCGCTGGGCCGGCCGACCGCGGACAAGCACTCCACCGGCGGCGTGGGCGACAAGATCACGCTGCCGCTGGCACCGCTGGTGGCCGCCTGCGGCGTGGCGGTCCCGCAGCTGTCCGGCCGGGGGCTCGGCCACACCGGCGGCACCCTGGACAAGCTGGAGTCGATCCCCGGCTGGCGGGCCGACGTGTCCGACGCCGAGTACCTGGCCCAGCTGCGCGACGTCGGCGCGGTCATCTGCGCGGCCGGCAACGACCTGGCCCCGGCGGACAAGGCGCTCTACGCGCTGCGCGACGTCACCGGCACCGTCGAGTCGATCCCGCTGATCGCCAGCTCGATCATGAGCAAGAAGATCGCCGAGGGCGCTGACGCGCTGGTCCTGGACGTGAAGACCGGCTCCGGCGCCTTCATGC
>JAOPVN010000012.1 GCA_025966175.1 Modestobacter sp.
CCGGGCGGGGATTGAACCCCCACATCGGCTCGGCCCCACATCGCACTTGGCGAGACCTCCGGTCCTTGATGTACCTCTTACGACAGGAGTGGTGGGTGTCGGCGAAGTTGACCCCGCTGGCCTGCACGTCGTCGAGCTGCTCGCCCTCGCCCGGGACGGGGTCAGGGAGGTCGACGACGTCGAGGACCTCGGGGCCCCCGAAGCGGGTGATCTGTACGGCGCGCATGCCCGTCAGGCTTAAAGGCCCGGCATGTCAGGCGGTGCTCGGCAGGTGGTCGTCGCGAGTCCGGTCGCGCCGGCCGGAGAACTCCTGCCAGGTTCGTGCGTACACGCCGACGATGCGGGTTAGGGCCATGGGGATCGCCGGGGCCCGGTGGCAAGCACCGGGCCGAGGGGGAGGGGCCATCCGTGATCGAGTTGTCGGAGAAGTCCAAGCCGGTGATCGAGGCGACGCTGCCGGTGGTGGGCGAGCACATCCAGGAGATCGCCGAGCGCTTCTACGAGCACCTGTTCGGCGAGCACCCCGAACTGCTCGACGGGTTGTTCAACCGCGGCAACCAGAGCGAGGGGACGCAGCAGCAGGCGCTGGCCGGCTCGGTGGCCCTGTTCGCCAGCGCGCTGGTCACCCACCCGGACCGGCTGCCCGAGCACCTGCTGTCGCGGATCGCCCACAAGCACGCCTCCCTGGGGCTGCGCCCCGAGCAGTACCAGGTCGTCTACGACAACCTGATGTGGGCGATCGGCGACGTCCTCGGCGACGCGGTCACACCCGGGGTCGCGGCTGCGTGGAGCGAGGTGTACTGGCTGATGGCCTTCGCCCTGACCAACCAGGAGCGGGGTCTCTACAGCGCCCGCGGCGTACGGCCGGAGATCGTGTGGCGCGAGTGGGAGGTCGTGGAGAAGGTCCGGGCGACCGACGACGTCGTCGTCTTCCGCCTCAAGCGGACCGACGACCGTCCGGTGCGGACGTCCCTGCCCGGCCAGTACGTCACCGCCAAGGTGCCGATGCCCGACGGCATCCACCAGCCGCGGCAGTTCAGCCTCACCCGTGCCGACGACGGCGAGCACCGCGAGTTCGCGGTGAAGCGGGTGCACGGTGGCGGCAAGCCCGCGGGTGAGGTGTCGAACCTGCTGCACGAGAGCGTCGACGTCGGCGACGTCCTCACCCTCTCGCTGCCCTTCGGCGACGTCGTCCTCGACGACTCCGGGCGCCCGCTGGTCTTCGCCAGCGCCGGCATCGGGATCACGCCGATGGCCGGGATGCTCTCGCACCTGGTGAGGGCCGGTTCGCACTTCGACGTCCGGATGCTGCACGCAGACCTCGACGAGGAGTCGTTCGCGCTGCGTCAGCAGGTGCTCGACGACGTGCGTGCACTGACGAAGGCCACCCTCCACGTCTGGTACGAGCGGGGCGCCGAGGGCTCGCTGCCGGTGGACGGTCGCTTCGCCGGGATCATGGACCTCTCCGAGGTCGACCTGCCCGACGGCGCGATGTACTACCTCTGCGGCCCGCTGCCGTTCATGCAGGGGATCCGGGCCGCCTTGCTCGATCGCGGGATCCCACCCGCGGACATCCAGTACGAGGTCTTCGGTCCTGACCTGTGGCAGGCCGACGCCGACTGAGTTCCGGTCGGGTCCCGAGACCGTCCTACGAGGAGGGCGCGTGGACATCCCCGCGATGCGGGCCAGCTTCGCCAAGGCCGCGGCGCACGGCGACGAGGCCCCGCTCTGGTTCTACTCCCACCTGTTCCTCACCCATCCGGAGACCCGGGCGCTGTTCCCCGTGTCCATGGCCCACCAGCGCGACCGGCTGTTCTCCGCTCTCGGGGAGGTGGTGGCCTGGGTCGACGACCTGGACCGGCTGGTCCCGGTGCTGCAGCACCTCGGCCGGGACCACCGCAAGTTCGGCACGGTCGCCGAGCACTACCCCGCGGTCGGCGCGAGCCTGCTCGCGACGTTGGCGCACTTCGACGACGAGTGGGACGAGGACCTCGCCAAGAGCTGGACCGACGCCTACGGCCTGGTCGCCGACGTGATGATCGGGGCGGCGGAGAAGGCGTCGACGGAGCCTCCCTGGTGGGAGGCCGAGATCGTCGCCCACGAGCGGCGGACCATCGACGTCGCTGTCCTGCGCGTGGTGCCGCGGTCGCCCTTCGAGCACCTGCCGGGCCAGTCGGTCTCGCTGGAGACGGAGCTCCGGCCCAAGTTGTGGCGGTACTACTCCGTGGCGAACGCACCTCGGCCGGACGGTGAGCTCGAGCTCCACGTGAAGGCCCGCGACGGCGGGCCGGTGAGCACCGCCCTGGTGCGCCGCGCGGCCGTCGGCGACGTCCTGCGCCTCGGGCCGCCCCTGGGTCATCTCACCCTCGACCCCGAGTCCGACCGCGACCTGCTGCTCGTCGCGGGAGGAACCGGCCTGGCCCCGCTCAAGGCAATGGTCGACCACGTAGCCCGGCAGGGGCCGCCGCGGCGGGTCGACCTTTTCGTCGGCGCGCGGACCGAGGACGCCTTCTACGACCGCGCCGACCTCGAGCGGCTGCGGGAGACCCACCCCTGGTTGACGGTCACACTTGCCGTCTCCGAGGACGAGCAGTCCGCGCTGGAGCAGGGCGTCATCGGGGACGTGGCCATACGGCACGGCCCGTGGAACAGCCGGGACGTCTATGTCGCGGGGCCCGGGATCATGGTCGATGACACGACGGCGCGGCTGCTCCAGCACGGTGCACGACGCGAGCGCATCCGCGCCGAGGTGTTCGCCCCCAGCCGACCGGGCCCCGACATTGACGGGAAGGTGACCGAATGACCACCGAGCAGCAGGCTTTCGACGGCCAACGGGGTGACCCACGCCTGACGCCGGAGGTGGTCCGGAGCCTCCAGTTCCCCCGCGCGGGAATGCTCCACCCCGGGTACGAGGACGCCGAGGTGGACCGCTTCCGGGACCGCGTGGCGGAGGAACTGACGCGGCTCGGCACCGAGAAGGCCGAGCTGGACGCCGAGGTGCGGGACCTGCAGGCGCACCTGCGCTCCCTCGAGGAGCAATTGCGCGCGGTCGTGCCGCCCGAGCCGCCGAGCGATGAGGCGGTGCGGATTCTGATCGTCGCGCAGCAGACCGCCGACCAGTACGTCTCGGAGGCGGAGGACTTCAGCCGGCAGATGACCACCGATGCCCGGGCGCAGTACGAGGAGCAGCTCCGGTCGGCGCGGGAGAACGCCGGGGCGATCATCCAGGCGGCCCACGA
The DNA here is from genome assembly GCA_025966175.1 of Modestobacter sp. Classification (GTDB taxonomy): domain Bacteria; phylum Actinomycetota; class Actinomycetes; order Mycobacteriales; family Geodermatophilaceae; genus Modestobacter. The sequence continues at coordinate 3,240 of JAOPVN010000012.1, forward strand.
GGCGGCATCGCGGATGGTGACCGGTGGAAGCGATGCCACCCCACAGCCCGGTGACGACCAGCTCAGCGCGGAACAGCTGCAGGAGGAGGTGGCCTACCTGAAGGCCTTCGGGCAGGCGGTCCGGGTCCAGCTGCGCTCCTACCTCGAGGCGCTGATCACCGACGTGGAGAGCGAGTGGGGCCACGCCCACCCGGCCGCACTGCCGCAGGAGCCCATCCGTACCCGGGTGCAGCGCTCCGACGCCGGGACCGCAGCGGGAAAGCCCGGGCCGCTCGACGTGGCCGCCGAGGTACCCCCGGACGACGGGGGGGAGCCGGGTCCGGCGGGGGGCGGGGGGATCGAGGTGTCCCGGGCGCAGCGCTGAGATCGCCTCATTCGCTCCTGCCCAGTGGCGGCGCCGATGGAACCGAGCGGTAGCCGTGTCCAAGGGGGCCTGGCTCGCGAGGGCACCGGCGGTGGCGGTTCCGGCGCGGCCCGTCAGTCCTCGACGATCCGGAGGGCTGCGGAGGGGCAGTGCGCGACGGCACCGCGAACCGCGTCGGCGTCCTGGGGATCGACCTGCGCGGTGAGCAGGACGACGAGGCCCTCGTCGTCCTGGTCGAACACCGTGGGAGCGGAGAAGACGCAGTTCCCGGAGCCGATGCACACCTCGCGGTCGACGGCGACCCTCATGCGGCTCGCTTCTCCCTCACCAGGTGACCGGGAGCGACTGCAGCCCGTAGATGAAGTGGTGGGCGCGGAAGCCGACCTCCTCGAACGGCACCGCCAGGGCGAGCCGCGGGAAGCGGCGCAGCAGGGCCGGGAACGCGATGGTCATCTCCATCCGGGCCAGCGGAGCGCCCAGGCAGTGGTGCACCCCGTGCCCGAACGCCATGTGGCCCAGCGCGCCGCGGGTGATGTCCAGCCGGTCCGGGTCCTCGACGAGCGTGTGGTCGCGGTTGGCCGCGACCAGGGAAGCCGCCA
>JAOPVN010000044.1 GCA_025966175.1 Modestobacter sp.
CCGAGCATCGAGCCGAGGTTGCCCGCGCGCACCGAGCGCGGCAGGTCCCACATCGACCCGGCCTTGAGGAACTTGGGGGAGAAGCCGGCGTAGGGGCCGAACAGCAGCGCCTGCTCGCCGTCGATCAGCCGCAGGTCCAGGTGCGGCACCGACATCGGCGGTGCGCCGACCTTGGCCTGGCCGTAGACCTTGGCCTGGTGCTGGGCGACGAGCTCGGGGTTGCGGGTGCGCAGGAACTGGCCGCTGACCGGGAACCCGCCGAAGCCGCGGATCTCCGGGATGCCGGCACCCTGCAGCAACGGCAGGGCGCCGCCGCCGGCTCCCACGAACAGGAAGCGACTGCGGACGGTGCGCCGCTTGCCGGTGGTCAGGTCACGGACGGTGGTGGCCCAGCGGCCGTTGCTGTCGCGGCGCACCTTGAGCACCCGGTGCTGCAGGTGCAGCTGCACGCCACGGCCGACGGCGGAGTCCAGCATCAGCCGGGTCAGCGCGCCGAAGTTGACGTCGGTGCCGGCCAGCGAGCGGGTCGCGGCGACGGCCTCGCGGGCGCTGCGGTCCTGCATCATCAGCGGCACCCAGGAGGCCAGCTCGGCGGGGTCGTCGGAGTACTCGAGCCCGGCGAACAGCGGCTGGGGGGCGAGCGCCTCGAACCGGTTGCGCATGTAGGCGTGGCCGTCGTCCCCGGTGACGAAGCTGATGTGCGGCACCGAGGTGATGAACGACTTCGGCGAGTCGGTGAGCCCGGCACGCACCAGGTGCGACCAGAACTGGCGCGAGACCTGGAACTGCTCGTTGATGCCCACGGCCTTGGCCGGGTCGACGCTGCCGTCGGGACGGGCCGGGGTGTAGTTCAGCTCGCAGAGCGCCGAGTGGCCGGTGCCCGCGTTGTTCCAGGGCCCGGAGCTCTCCTCGGCCACCGCCGCGCCGGACTCGAAGACCTGGATGGTCCAGTCCGGGGCGACGATGCCCAGCAGCGACGCCAGCGTCGCGCTCATGATGCCGCCGCCGACGAGGACTACGTCGGGGTTGGAAGGACCACCCGTGGTCAAGATCTGCCTCCGTGCACTCGAAACGTCTCCCCGCCATCGTCGTCCCGCGCGGAGGCCTGCACGCGCCGTTTGGGGGCCGACCCCCGAACTGGGGTGATGAGATGAGTCACAGGTCGAGGGTGCGCGCTGCCCACTTCGGCTGCAGGACGGACATCAGGGCCACGGCTATCGTCGTCCGCGACGTGGCCGCCCGGGCCGCGACGGGAGGACGGCGCGGTGAGCGAGCAACCCGGTCCGCCGGCCCGCACTCGACGGTCCCGGGCCCGGCTGCTCATGGGTCTGGCGGCGGCCGTGCTGGCCCTCGACATCAGCACCAAACTGCTGGTCGTCGCGACGCTGTCGGACCGCGAGCCGCTGCGGTTGCTCGGCGGTGCGGTCTACCTGACCGAGGCGCGCAACACCGGGGCCGCGTTCTCCTTCGCCGAGGGCGCCACCGTGGTGTTCACGCTGATCGCCGTGGCGGTCGTCGTCGTCATCGTGCGCAGTGCCCGCCGGCTGTTCTCCACCGGCTGGGCCGTGGCGCTCGCGCTGGTGCTCGGCGGCGCGGTGGGCAACCTGCTGGACCGGGTGTTCCGCGACCCGGGGTTCCTGCGCGGTGGCGTGGTCGACTTCATCTCCCTGTTCGACCCCTACGGCCAGGTCTGGCCGATCTTCAACGTCGCCGACTCGGCGATCGTCTGCGGCGGCGTGCTCGGCGCGGTGCTGGCCTTCCGTGGCGTCGAGTTCAACGGCGGGCGCAGTCGGGACGAGGCCGCCGACAGCGCGGCCGTCGGCGACTGAGGGGGTTCGGCCCGGCGCGCCACGGCCGGTCGGTCCCACCCGTCACAATGGACGGGTGAGCCTCAGTCCCGGCCCGACCACCACCGGCGGGCGTCCCGGCGAGCACCGCTCGTTCCCGGTGCCCGACGGGCTCGAGGGCCAGCGGGTCGACCAGGCGCTCGTCCGGCTGTTCGGCATCTCCCGGGCCGTCGCCGCCGACCTCGCCGACGCAGGCCGGGTCGTGGTCGACGGCCGGGCCCGCGGCAAGGGCGACCGGCTGACCGCCGGCGGCTGGCTGGAGGTCGAGCTGCCGCCTCCGCCGGGCGAACCGGTGGCGCCGCAGCCGGTCGACGGGCTGACCGTCGTGTACGACGACGACGACGTCGTGGTCGTCGACAAGCCGGTCGGCGTCGCGGCGCACGGCAGCCCCGGCTGGGACGGCCCCACGGTCACCGGTGGGCTGGCCGCGGCCGGCTACCGCGTCTCCACCAGCGGCGCGGCCGAGCGGCAGGGCATCGTGCACCGGCTGGACGCCGCCACCACCGGCCTGATGGTCGTGGCGAAGAGCGAGCGGGCCTACACGCTGCTCAAGGCGGCCTTCAAGGAACGCACCGTCGACAAGGGCTACCACGCGCTGGTGCAGGGCCACCCGGACCCGTCCAAGGGCACCATCGACGCGCCGATCGACCGCCATCCCAAGCACGACTGGCGCTTCGCCGTCGTCTCCGGCGGACGCCCGTCGGTCACCCACTACGAGGTGATGGAGGCCTTCCCGGCGGCCAGCCTGGTCGACATCCACCTGGAGACCGGCCGCACCCACCAGATCCGGGTGCACTTCTCCGCGCTGCGGCACCCCTGCGTCGGCGACATGACCTACGGCGCGGACCCGACCCTGGCCGCCCGGCTCGGCGTGACCCGGCAGTGGCTGCACGCCGTCCGGCTCGGCTTCGCCCACCCGGCCGACGGACGCTGGGTGGAGTTCACCAGCGACTACCCCGCCGACCTGGCCGGTGCCCTGGCCCTCCTGCGCGCCGAGAACTGAGCCGCGCACCCCGTGTCCGGAGTCCCCGACCTCCCCGCCGCCTTCGCCGACTTCGGTCCGGCGCAGCTGGCGGCGGCGGTCATCGCCGTCTACCTGGTGGTGGGGGAGCCGTTCGTCGGGTACGTGCTGCACCGGCGGTTCGAGGGCCGGCTGCGCACCGACCAGGCTGCCCGGCGGTCCTTCTACCGCCGGCTGCTGGTGCTGGAGTGGGGGCTGGCCCTGGTGACCCTGGTGGTCTGGGCCGCCGCTCCCGACGTGCGGGCCGCGCAGGTGGGCCTGGTCCTGCCGCAGCGCTGGCCCGGGGTGCTCAGCTGGCTCGCGGTGGTGGCGCTGCTGGCCCTGGTCCTGGTCTCCACCCGCACGCTGCGGTCCGGCGCGCTGGCCGGCCCGCCGCCGGAGGTGCTGCGGCGCACCCGCCCCGGCGAGGCCCGGCACGCCGAGCCGCCGGGGCACTCGACCATGGCGCTGCTGCCGCGCAGCCGGTCCGAGCGGCGGTTGTTCGGTCTGGTGGGGGTGACCGCCGGGGTCTGCGAGGAGTGGCTCTACCGCGGGTTCTTCCTCGCCGTCGTGGCGGCGCTGGCCCCGGGCCTGCCGACCGTCGGGCTGGTCGTGGTCGCCGCGGCCGCGTTCGGGCTGGCCCACGCCTACCAGGGGCTGACCGGGATCCTCACGACCGGCGTCCTCGGCGGGGTGCTCGCCGGGGTCTACCTCTCGACCGGGTCGCTGCTGCTGCCGGTGCTGCTGCACGCCGCCATCGACCTGCGCTTCCTGCTCGTGCCGTCCTCCGCGCTGCCGGCGGCGGTCCGCTGACCGGCCCCGTGCGGGCCGCCGTCGCCACGGCCGCCGACTGGCCCGAGGTCGCTGACCTGCGGCACCGGGTCTTCGTCGTCGAGCAGGGCGTGCCCGCGGAGCTCGAGCGGGACGACGCCGACGCGACGGCGGTGCACGCGCTCAGCCGCGACGACGCCGGCCGGGTGCTCGCCACCGGCCGGTTGCTGCCCGACGCAGCCGGTCCCGGGCGGGCGGTGATCGGCCGGATGGCCGCCGATCCTGCCGCGCGGGGCCGCGGTCACGGCGCCGCGGTGCTCGCCGTCCTGCACCGGGAGGCCGCGGCGCGGGGGCAGGCCGAGGTGGAGCTGCACGCCCAGGTGACCGCCCGGGGGTTCTACGAGCGGGCCGGCTACGCCCCCGTGGGCGGGGAGTACGAGGAGGCCGGCATCCGGCACGTCACCATGCGGCGGCGGCTCGACGCGGGGCCCGCCGGGCCGGTGTGACGGAGTGGTCCGGATCGCGAGACACGAAGTTGTCGGTGGTCGCGGGTAGACCTGCAGAGGTGCGAGGATCGGGATCACCGGTCCCCGTTCGAGAGCGACACCGAGCGACACCGTTGAACGGCCTTCCCCGCCGGTCCTGAGAACGACCACGTCGACCCTGTCCGACCCGCACCGGGCAGGGCCGCCGCGACCCGTGAGGAGCACCCCGCACCGTGAGCAGCACCCCGTCCTCAGAGAACTTCGTGCACCTGCACGTGCACACCGAGTACTCGATGCTCGACGGGGCGGCCAAGCTCGGTGAGGTCACCAAGGCCGCCGCGGCCGAGGGGATGCCGGCACTGGCGATGACCGACCACGGCAACGTGTTCGGCGCCTACGACTTCTACAAGCAGGCCAACGCCGCCGGGGTCAAGCCGATCATCGGCATGGAGGGCTACTACACCCCCGGCTCCCGCTTCGACCGTGCCCCCTTCGACTTCGGCGACAAGCTGATCGACGAGGAGGGCGACGGCGGCAACAACCGCGGCAAGGCCGCCTACACGCACATGACCCTGCTGGCCCGCACGACCGAGGGGATGCACAACCTCTTCCGCATCTCCTCGCTGGCCAGCCTGGAGGGCCAGTACCGCAAGCCGCGCTTCGACCGGGACCTGCTCGAGCGCTACGGCACGGGTCTGATCGCCACCACCGGCTGCCCGTCCGGTGAGGTGAACATGTGGCTGCGGGCCGGCAAGGTCGACAAGGCCCGGCAGGCCGCCGCCGACTTCCAGGACATCTTCGGCAAGGAGAACTTCTACGCCGAGATCATGGACCACGGGCTGTCCATCGAGAAGAAGACCAGGCCCGCCCTGCTGGAGATCGCCAAGGACCTCGGCATCCCCCTGCTGGGCACCAACGACCTGCACTACACCCACCGCGAGGACGCCCAGGCGCACGACGCCCTGCTGTGCATCCAGACCGGCTCCCGGCTCAACGAGACCAACCGGTTCAAGTTCAACGGCGACGGCTACTACCTGAAGTCCGCCGCCGAGATGCGGGCGCTGTTCCGCGAGCACCCCGAGGCCTGCGACAACACGCTGCTGATCGCCGAGCAGTGCGAGGTGCAGTTCACCGAGGGCGCGGACCTGCTGCCCCGCTTCCCGCTCCCCGAGGGTGAGGACGAGACCTCCTGGTTCATCAAGGAGGTGGAGCGCGGGCTGCACAAGCGCTACCCGGGCGGCATCCCCGACCACGTGCGCAAGCAGGCCGACTACGAGGTCGGGATCATCGTCCAGATGGGCTTCCCGGGGTACTTCCTCGTGGTCGCCGACTTCA
>JAOPVN010000067.1 GCA_025966175.1 Modestobacter sp.
GGCGGGACCGGCGCGCTCATCGGGCGCGCCCCGGCCGACCGGGGACGACATCGCGGCGCGTCAGCCGCCAGGCCGAGGCGGCGAGCCCCAGCGCGGCCAGCGCGGTGAGGGTGACGAGCACCCAGGCGGAGACCAGACCCATGGCCTCACGGTATCCGCGCCGGTCGGATCCCGTGGCCGGCGCCCCCGCGGTCACCCGCGAGGCACGTCACCACCGCGCGGCGCGCAGGCGAGTGACGCTCGACCGGCCGAGCCGCAGCCGCCGGACCGCCTCCTGGTCCTGGAGCTCCAACGAGGGCAGCGCCCGGCCAGTGACCCTGGACAGCACCGCGTCGGCGAGCGCGGGGTTCCGGGCCAGGACCGGCCCGTGCAGATAGGTCCCGACGACGGTGGAGGTGAGCACGCCGTCACCGTGGTCGCCGGCCCCGTTGCCCACGCCCCGCACCACCTCGGCCAGCGGCAGCAGGCCGGCCCCGAGCGTCGTCACACCGCGGTGGTTCTCGAAGCCGGTGAGCGCCCCGACCCCGGGGATCGCGCACCGGCTCACCACCTCACCGATCGCCCGCCGCCGGCCGGCCTTCGTGGTCAGGTCCAGCACGTCCGCGCCCGGGTGACGGCGGCCGGCGGTGTCCTGCATCCACCGGCCGAGCACCTGGAGACCGGCGCAGACCACCATCGTCACCGCCCGCTCCTCCAGCGTGGCGCGCAGCCGTGAGTGCCGCCGCAGCCAGTCCGCAGCGAACACCTGGGCGCCGTCCTCGCCGCCGCCGAGCACGTACAGGTCGCAGTCGGCCGGCGGGACGTCGCCCGCCGCCACGGTGCAGATCTCCACCGGGATCTGCCGCCAGCGCAGTCGCTGGGCGAGGACCGTGACGTTCCCGCCGTCCGAATAGGTGCCGAGGACGTCGGGCAGGAGCGCGGCGATCCGGACGGCGGACTCCCCGCCCATCACGGCTCCCGCGCGGCGAGGTGCTTGTGCAGCCACGTGAACGCGGTGTAGTTCGCCACCACGAAGACGTCTCCGGCCGGGAGCAGGTCGAGGGCCCGGATCGGGTCCGGTTCGGTGCTGTGCTCCCGGTCGGCGTATGAGAGCCGGAGGCCGAGATCGGCCGCGCGCTCCCCGGAGGCCACGGTCGGCCGGGCCGGCAGCTGCTCGAACGGCACGTCCCAGAGCCAGGAGGTGTCCCGGCCGTCCGCCTCCCGGGCGTTCACGGCCAGCAGGAAGGACGGCGCGTGCGCCAGCAGCGGGAGGAGCGCCGCCCAGCCGGCGGGGTTCTTGGCCAGCAGCAGGTGCAGGACCTGGGCGCCGCGCCCGACCACCGAGTAGCGGCCCGCGACCTTCTCCAGGACGGCGAGTGCGGCTGCCGCCCGGTCGGAGGGCACGCCGAGCGCGTCCGCCGCCGCCATGGCGAGCGCCGCGTTGCCCAGGTTGAACGAGCCTGGCAGCGCCAGGTGCAGCGCCGTCGTCCCGTGGGGACCTTCGATCGCGGACTTCGCCACCGTCCAGGTGGGGCGCGGCCGCGAACGCCCGGCGGCGTCCTGCCAGACCCCCGCATCGGCCCGCCAGTCCGTGCCCGCCGCCACCCAGACCACGCGCGCGGCACAGCCCACCGCATCGACCAGCACCGGGTCGTCGGCGTTCGCGATGACGAGCACCTCGGGGTGGCCGGCGAGCGCCGCCGACACCGTGGCCGCCACGGCACGCACCTCCGATCCCCGGTCGAGCTGGTCGCGGCTGAGGTTGAGCAGCACCACGGCAGCGGGACCCACCGCCGCGGCCACCTCACCCAGGTACAGCTCGTCGACCTCCAGGACCGCGTGGCCGGCCTGCGGCTGGACCAGCAACGCGGCGACCGCCCCGTCGGGCATGTTGGCGCCGGTGGCGTTGTGCGCCACCGGCCCGCGCGTGCGCAGCGCGGCCGCGAGCATGTGCGCGGTGGTCGTCTTGCCGTTGGTGCCGGAGACGAGCACCACCCGACGGCCCGCTGCCAGACGGGAAAGGGCACGCGGGTCCAGCGCGAGCGTCACCCGGCCACCGATGACCGCGCCCTCCCCGAGATTCAGTCTGCGGGAAACCCGGCTCGCCAGACGTCCGAGCAGCACCGCCGTTCTGGTGCGGGGATTGCGCACCCGAACAGGGCACCAGGACCGGACGTCGACCGGCTGCGAATGGGCCACGCGATCTGCCACCATCGGCCCGTCCTGTCCGGCAGGTTGTTCCTGCGCCGGTCAGTGAAGCTCGCCCGTCCTGAACGGCACCTGAATGCCGTTCGCGACGTCATTCGACCACGCCCACCCGCCCGGCGGTGGCCCGCACGACGCCGTCCCAGTGCGTCGGCTCGAGCCCGAAGGTCGCCGTCGTGGCCGAGGCGTCGATGACGTACGGCCGGTCGAACTGGTGCCGGACGGCGACCACCTCGCGCAGGAACGGGACGGCGACCCCCACGGCGCGCAGCACCGGCCACGGCATGCCGCTGACCTTCGGTGCGTCCAGGCCCAGGGCCGTGGCCAGGTCGGTGACCGCCTCGCGCTGCGAGCGGATGGTGCTGGGGACGTGCCAGGCCCGGCCGAGGGCCCGGTCGTCGGTGGCCAGGATGACCAGCGTCGCCGCGACGTCGGGCAGGTACGACCAGCCGCGCGGGACGTCGGGGTCGCCGACCACCCAGGCCCGCCGGCCCGCGCGCAGCGCCGGCAGCTGACGCGTCAGGTGCGAGTGGTCACCGGGCACCTGCGGGCCGACGAAGTCCGCGGCGCGCGCCTCGGTCACCCGGACCCGGCCGGCCTGGTGTGCGGCGTGCATCTCCACCCACATGCGGGCGCGGACCTGCCCCTTCGTGTCGGTCGCGGCCAGCGGTGAGTCCGGCGTCATCGGACCCGCCGGGCGGCCGTAGCCGTAGAGGTTGCCCATGGTGACCAGGACCGCGCCGGTTCGCTCGGCCGCGGCCAGCATCGCTGCCGCGACCGGCGGCCAGTCGGTGGCCCAGCGGGTGTACGCCGGGTTGACGGCGTTGTAGAGCGCCGCTGCGCCCCGTGCGGCGGCGGTGAGCGCCTCGGCGTCGGTGGCGTCGACCTGCCGGTGCTCGATCCGCTCGGTGGACCGGCCACCGCTGCGGGAGAGCACCCGCACCTGGTGCCCGTCGTCGGCCAGCCGTTCCGCAGTCGTCGTCCCGACCTGTCCCTTGCCCACGATCACGTGCAGTGCCATGCCGGCCTCCGTCACAGAAGTGAGAGCACTGCTCTCGGATGCCGACGAGCCTGCCTCGGGCGGGATCACCTGTCAAGAGCGGCGCTCTTGTTTGCGCACACCGCTCTCGAACTGACATGCTCCGGGGGTGCCACCGACGACCGCCCGGGAGCGGGCCCGTGCCGAGCTGACCGCGGAGATCACCGACCTGGCGCGCGCCCAGCTGGCCACGGTCGGGGCGGCGGGCCTCTCGTTGCGCGCCGTCGCCCGCGAGCTGGGCATGGCCTCCTCGGCGATGTACCGCTACTTCCCCAGCCGGGACGACCTGCTCACCCGGCTGATCATCGACGGCTACGACGCGCTGGGCGCCGTGGCCGAGGCCGCCGACGACCCGGGCGCCGGGCCCTCGGACCGCTGGCTGGCGGTCTGCCGGTCGGTGCGCGGCTGGGCGTTGGCCCATCCGCACGAGTACGCGCTGCTCTACGGCTCCCCCGTGCCCGGCTACTCCGCGCCCCGGGACACCGTCCCGGCGGCGGCCCGGGTGGGCCTGGTGCTGGGCCGGGTGCTCGGCGACGCCGCTCACGCCGGGGCGCTGCCGATGGCGTCGGGGCTCAGCACGGGCACCGTCTCCAGCGACCTCACCGAGGCGCTGGGCGGGGAGCACCCGGCGCTGGACGACCGGGTCCGTTCCCGCGCACTGCTGGCCTGGAGCGGGCTCTTCGGCGCGGTGAGCTTCGAGCTCTTCGGCCACTTCGTCGGGTCGGTGACCGACGCCGACGCGTTCTTCGACGACGCGATGCGCGATCTCGCCGGGCTCGTCGGTCTCCGCTGAGCGCGAGCGAGCCGCCCGCGCCAGGGCCCCAGGAGGCGACGACGACCGGCCGATCCGCCGGGTGGCATCACTAGCCTCCCCGCATGTCGACCGGCCGGATGGAAGCGTTCAGCGACGGCGTCATCGCCATCCTGATCACGGTGATGGTGCTCGAGCTGCCCGTTCCGCAGGGCACGACGTGGGAGGCACTGCACGACGCGCTCCCGGTACTGCTCACATACGTGCTGAGCTTCGTCTACCTCGGCATCTACTGGAACAACCACCACCACATGCTGCAGGCGACCGACCGGGTGACCGGCCTGATCCTGTGGGCGAACCTGCACCTGCTCTTCTGGCTGTCGCTGGTGCCGTTCACCACCGCCTGGATGGGTGAGAACCACTTCGCCGCGGTGCCCGCAGCCGCCTACGGCATCGTCCTGCTCGCCGCGGCGGTGGCCTTCTTCGGGCTGCAGCGGGCGATCATCCGGGACCAGGGGAACGGGTCGCTGGTCGCCACCGCGGTGGGCCGGGACGTCAAGGGGAAGCTCTCGCCGTTGCTGTACGCCGCCGGCATCGGCCTGGCCTTCGTCAGCGACTGGCTGGCGGTCGCCGTCTACGCCGGGGTGGCACTGCTCTGGCTGGTGCCGGACCGGCGGCTCGAGCGGACCATCGAGCACCGGCCCAGCAGCTGAGCCGGGAACGCGACAGGGCCCGCCTCCCCTCGGGGAGGCGGGCCCTGTCCGGGTCCTTCGTCAGGCGATCGCGAGCGTCGTCTCGTTGAGACCGACGTCCGCGGCGAGGGTGCGCTCAGCCCGCCCGATCGGGGACAGCGACCGCAGGGTCCACTGCCCCGGCGCGGCGAAGAACCGGAACTCACCCTCCGGGCTGGTCACCACCTCGGCGGTGAACTCGTCGGTGGCGTCCAGCAGCCGGACGTAGGCGCCGGCGACCGGCGACCCGTCGTGCCAGACCGAACCCTGGATGACCGTCTGGGTCGTCAGGTCCACTCCGGCGAGACCGCCACCCTGCTTCGGGGCTCCACACATGTCAGCTCACTTCTCGATCGGGACGCCGACGAGCGAGCCGTACTCGACCCAGCTGCCGTCGTAGTTCTTGACGTCGGACTTGCCGAGCAGCTCGCGCAGCACGAACCAGGTGTGGCTCGAGCGCTCACCGATCCGGCAGTAGGCGATGGTGGCCTTGTTCTCGTCGTAGCCCTGCTCGTCGTAGAGGGCGGCGAGCTGCTCGTCGGTCTTGAACGTGCCGTCCTCGTTGGCCGCCTTGCTCCACGGGATGTTCATCGCGGTCGGGACGTGGCCGCCCTTCTGCGCCATCTCCTGCGGCAGGTGGGCCGGGGCCAGGATCTTGCCGGAGAACTCGTCGGGCGAACGGACGTCGATGAGGTTCTTCGACCCGATCGACGCGACGACCTCGTCGCGGAAGGCGCGGATCGAGAGGTCGGGCTCACTGGCCTGGTAGGTCGTGGCCGGACGCTCGACGACGTCCTTCGACAGCGGGCGCCCGTCGAGCTCCCACTTCTTGCGGCCACCGTCGACCAGCTTGACGTCCTGGTGGCCGTAGAGCTTGAAGTACCAGTAGGCGTAGGCGGCGAACCAGTTGTTGTTGCCGCCGTAGAGCACCACGGTGTCGTCGTTGCTGATGCCCTTGGCCGACAGCAGCGCCTCGAAGGCGGCCTTGTCGACGAAGTCGCGACGCAGCGGGTCCTGCAGGTCCTTCTTCCAGTCCAGCTTGATGGCACCCTCGAGGTGGCCGCCGTCGTAGGCGGCGGTGTCCTCGTCGACCTCGACGAAGACCAGGCCGGGCCGGCCGAGGTTCTCCTGGGCCCAGTCGGCGGTGACGAGCACGTCGTTGCGGCTCATGGGATGGCTCTCCTTGGTGTGTGCGGACGGGATCAGACGGTGCGGGCGGTCTGCGCCCGCCGGACGATCAGGTACAGCTCGCAGCCGAGGCAGAAGCCGGTGGCCGCGTTGAGCAGTGCCGCCACCAGCGCCAGGCCGGTCGCGACGGCGCCGAGGAGCGGCGCCCCGAACAGGTAGCCCGCGGCGCCGACCACGGCGAAGAGCAGGCCGACGAGCTGGGCGAACCGCGGTGGCGCCTCGGGCTCCCGCTCGCGCACCGGGCCCAGCCGGGGCGCGACGAGGGTGCGGAACAGCACGCCGTAGGGGGCGTACCGCAGCCCGGCGAAGGCGCCGACGGCGAAGACGATGGCCTGGACGGCCACCAGCCAGCCGGTACCGGTGAGCAGCGCGACGGCCAGCACGAGGGTGGTCACCCACGCGCCGAAACGGGGGCCGCGGACGTCGACCTGCGGCACGACGGCCTCAGGCGTTGCAGCGCTGGACACGGGAGAGACGGGAGAAGTCATTCGGGAAGGGCCTCCGGACAGCGGCGGTCAGGTCGCGTCTGGGCGAGGAGATCGCCCTCAGGAGGCCGGACACAGGCAGCTGCCGACGCGGCACAGGTCCACTGTGCGGCGCGACGTCAGCAGGGTGCCCACGGCGCGAGGGTAACGGATCACGACTGCACCGCTGCGTGTGCGTCCACCAGGGCGGTGAGCTCGTCCGGCCGCGGTGCCCCGCTGCTGCGCCCGATCAGGGCCCCGCTGCGGTCCAGGTAGAAGAGCGTGGGGGTGCGCCGGACGTCCAGCGCACGGACGGCGTCCAGGTGGCTCTCCGCGTCCACGTGCAGGTAGGCCAGCCCCGGCCGGGTGGTCTGCAGTTGCTGCAGCCGGGCCCGGGTGGCGCGGCACGGCCCGCAGAAGGCCGTGGAGAACTGCACGACGGTGAGGTCGGCGTCCTGCGGGCGGGCGCC
>JAOPVN010000088.1 GCA_025966175.1 Modestobacter sp.
CGGGCTGGCCGGGTACGCCGCCGGGGTCGCCGGCCGGGCGGTGGTCGCGGCCCGCACCGGCGGCCGGGTGTGGCCCGACGCGCTGGCCCACCCGGTGTCGATCGCGCTGCTGGACGTGCTGGTCGCCCGCTCGGTGGCCGGGCATCGGCGCGGCGCGCTGCAGTGGCGGGGCCGCCCGGTGACCTCGGCCGCGCCCGGTCCGGGGCTCTCGGCGACGATGGACGGGTGACCGAGCAGAGCAGCCCCCCGCGTGTGCACTTCGACCCCGCCGAGATGGAGCCCGCCGCCTTCTACCGGGTGCTGAACTCCGTGGTGGTGCCCCGGCCGATCGCCTGGGTGTGCAGCCGCTCCGCCGGGGGCGTGTACAACCTCGCCCCGCACTCCTTCTACACGGTGGCGTGCGTCGACCCCCCGGTCGTGCAGTTCACCTCGGTGGGCCGCAAGGACTCGCTGCGCAACGTCGAGGAGACCGGCGAGTTCACCGTCAGCCTCACCCCGGAGTCGCTGTTCGAGCACGTCAACGCCACCGGCACCGACTTCCCGCGCGACCAGAGCGAGGCCGAGCACACCGGGGTCCGGCTGGAGCCCAGCGAGAAGATCGACACGATGCGGGTCGCCGAGTCCCCGGTGAGCGTGGAGTGCACGCTGCACGCCACCCTGCGGCTGGGCGACAGCACCGTCGTCTTCGGCCGGGTGGTGAACATCGCCGTCCACTCCGACGCCGTCCGCGACGGCCGGCCGCGGATCGAGCACCTGCAGCCGCTGGCCCGCCTGGGCGGCAACGAGTGGTCGACGATCGGCGAGATCAAGGAGATCCGCCGGATCCCCTACCGCAGCTGGGAGGACGACCCCGGCATCGGCGAGCGCCTGCGCGGCGAGTGACCCCGTCCCGCCCAAATGGCCATTTTGGCGGGACGGGGTCGGGCCGGTGGAAGGGCGTCAAGCCGGGAGATGGGGCGCGACCTCGTCGGCGGCGTCGGCACCGAACGCCTCGGCGAACCGCTCGAGGAACACCTCGCGCGGCAGCGAGTACTCCTGGGTGCCGATCACCTCGACCGCGGCGGTCGCCACGGCCGAGCCGACCTGGGTGGCCCGCTCGACACCGAGCCCCCACTGCCGGGCGGCGACGAAACCGGCCCGCAGCGCATCGCCACCACCGGTGGGCTCCACCGGCTTGGTCTCCGGGACGGCGATCACCTCGATCGGCTCCTGCCCGGTCTGCTCGACCCGCACGCCGTTGGCCGCGCGGGTGGTGACCCAGGAGCCGACCCGGGCGAGCACCTCCGCGTCGGTCCAGCCCGTCTTCTGCAGCAGCAGCGCGTGCTCGTACTCGTTGGTGAACAGCAGGTCCGCGCCCTGGATCAGCTCGCGGATCAGCTCGCCGTCGGCCCAGGCCAGCTGCTGGGACGGGTCGGCCAGGAAGGGGTAGCCGCGGTCCCGGCACTCCTGGGTGTGCTGGGCCATCGCCGTCGGGTCGTTGGGGCCCACGATGACCAGATCGATGCTGCCGACCCGCTTCTCCACCGGGGCCAGCTCGATCAGCGAGGCCTCGCTCATGGCGCCGGAGTAGAAGGAGGCGATCTGGTTGTTCGCCGAGTCCGTGGTGCAGGTGAACCGGGCGGTGTGCTTCAGCTCCGACCAGCGCACGCTGCCGGTGTCCACGCCGTGCCGGGTCAGCCACGCGTCGTAGTCGTCGAAGTCGCTGCCGACCGCGCCCACGAGCACCGGGCGCAGTCCGAGCAGCCCCAGCCCGTAGGCCATGTTCGCCCCGGCGCCACCGCGGTGCTGCACCAGGTCGTCGACGAGGAAGGAGAGCGAGACGTTCTCCATCTTGCCCTCGACGAACTGGTCGGTGAACTTGCCGGGAAAGGTCATCAGATGGTCGGTGGCGATCGAACCGGTCACGACGACGGACATGCGGGCGACTCTCTCCGGGGAACGGCGGCCACCATCGGCCAGTCGAACCCCGGCCGGGATCGGGGCGCCGGGGCGGGTCCAGCGTAGAAGCCGCCGGCGGCGCCCGCCCGGGGTGTCGGCTGCGGCGCGCCGGGAGGGGCGGGATCGAGCAGGTCAGTCGGCCAGCGCGCGGCGTAGCTGGATGCCCAGCTGCGCCGTCCCGACGACGCCGAGCAGGCAGCCCACCGCGGTCGCGACGGTGACCACCGCCACCGCGTACCCGAGGGACGCGACCACCCCCGCGCCGATGAGGCCGAGGGCGGCCATCGCCACCCGGGTGGGCCGCTCCCACACCGAGATCGCCCCGGTCTCGCTCACCCCGGCCTGCCCGGCCCGGGCCCGCAGGTAGTCCGGCAGCCAGCACAGCGCCGCGAAGGCGGCCGCCAGCCAGCCGGGTGCCCCGGCCGCCCAGAACGCCAGGGCGTACCCGATCTCGGTGAGCCGGTCGACGGCGGAGTCGAGCACGAAGCCGCGGCGGGAGGCCCGGCCGCCGGCGATGGCCAGCGCGCCGTCCAGGGAGTCCAGCAGGCCGGACAGGGCGACCAGCAGCCCGGCGGCGATCAGCCAGGCGCCACCGGCTGCGGCGGGGAGGATCGAGGCGCCGGCGACCAGCAGCCCGAGCGCGGTGGCGACCAGCGGGGAGAGCCGGGCCAGCGGCACGGCGAGGGTGTAGGCGAGGGTCAACCAGCCGTGCACGAGCCGGCTGTCGCCCGGGTCGGTGCCGCCGTGCCACCGGGACCAGGCCGCCAGGTACTCGTCGCGGCTCAGCACCGGTGCAGTCCACCACGCCCACCACGGCGTCGCCGCAGGTGGCGGACACAGCCGGAGCAGGGACAGTGGGGAGGTGCTCGCCGGTCTCTCCCCTGCCCGCCGCCGCGTCGTGCTGGCGTTGCTGGCCCTGGTCCTGGTCGCGGCCGCCGCGGTCACGGCCACCGTCGTCGTCCCCCGGCTGTCCGGGAACGGCACCACGCCCGTGGCCGCTGCCGGCCAGGACGCCCCAGGGCCGGTCCTGCTCGTGCCCGGGTACGGCGGCTCGACCGCCTCGTTGCAGACGCTGGCCGACCGGCTGACCGCCGCCGGGCGGGACGCAACCGTGGTGCAGGTGCCCGGCGGCGGCACCGGCGACCTCACCGCCTCCGCCGACGTCCTGGCCGCCGCGGTGGACGGCGCGCTGAGGCGCAGTGGCGCCGAGAGCGTGGACGTCGTGGGCTACTCCGCCGGCGGCGTCATCGCCCGGCTGTGGGCCGCCGACGGCGGTGCCGCCCAGGCGCGGCGGATCCTCACCCTCGGCTCACCGCACCACGGGACGACCGTCGCGGACCTGGCCGCCGGCTTCGCCCCCGCGGAGTGTCCGGAGGGCTGCCGGCAGCTGACCACCGACAGCGCCCTGCTGGCCCAGCTCAACGCCGGGGACGAGACGCCCGCGGGGCCGACCTGGGTGTCGGTCTGGACGACGGCCGACCAGACCGTCACGCCGCCGGACTCCGCCCGCCTGGACGGCGCGGTCGACCTGACCGTGCAGTCGGTGTGCGCCGACTCCCGGGTCGCCCACGGCCAGCTGCCCGCCGACCCGCTGGTGCAGGAGATCGTGCTGGCCGAGCTGGCCGCCGGGCCGCCGGTGGAGCTGGGCGCCGGCGACTGCGCCCGACTGCGCGCGGGCTGAAGAAGGACCCCTCCTCCCCACCCCTCGCAGGCTCGGGGCGGTGCCCTGGAGGGGCCGCCGCTAGGAGGTGACGTCCTTGGTGGTGAAGTTCGCCCAGGCCGCACCGAGCAGCACCGCCACGTAGACGCCCTGCAGCGCGAGGCCCCGCACGACGTCCCGCCACAGGATCGGCACCCGGAAGAAGTCCACGAAGGCGAGCCAGTACCGGGTCGGCAGGTAGGGCGCGATCGACGACGCGGCGTCCAGGGTGAACAGCAGCGAGGAGGCCACCAGGATGCCCAGCGCCCCGAGCATGGCCACCAGCGGTGAGTCGGTGAGCGTGGAGAAGAACAGCGCGAACGCCGCGACCCCGAGCATCGAGACGGTGACGTACCCGATCGCCAGCAGCGTCCGCCCGACGATGTCGGCCGGTGTCAGGGTGGTGCCGGACAGGCCCGTCGTCCCACCGGCCCCACCGATGGTGGCACCGATCGGCTGGACGTCGAAGAGCAGCTGGCCCACCAGGTAGCCGACGGCCGCCACGACCACGACGGTGACCAGCACGAAGGCGAACACCGACAGCAGCTTGGCCACCAGCAGCCGGGTGCGCCCGGCCGGCCGGGCCAGCAGGTAGCGCAGCGTGCCGCTCTGCGCCTCACCGGCCACCGAGTCACCGGCGATGAGCGCGACGGCGATCGGCAGGAACAGCGGCAGCACGATGGCCAGGGCAGCCAGCGGGTACAGCGTGCCGTTGGTGAGGACGGCGGAGAGGAAGACCGGCCCCTCCCCCGGCCGCGGCGCGAGGTCGGTGACCGCGAGCAGCACCGCCACGAGCACCGGCAGCGCGTTGAGCAGCCCGATCGTCACCCAGGTCCGCGGACGGCGGAACAGCTTGCGCAGCTCGACGGCGATCACCGGCGAGATCTCTCCCCCGGCGCGTCGACCCGGTCGGCGCTGGTGCTCGCCGCGGCCAGCACCACCTCCTCCAGGGTCGGGCGCTGCAGCCGCAGCCCGGTGACCGGCACGCCGGCGGCGACCAGCGCGGCGTTCACCTCGGCCGGGTCCTCGCCGCGCACCACCGCCCGGCCGGCGCCCAGCTCGAGCACCCGCCCGTCCAGTGCCGCGCGCACCCGCTGCGGATCGGGGGTCTCCACGACCGTCGCCCCGGTGGGGGCGGTCAGGGTGGCCAGCTGGTCCTGCAGCACCAGCCGCCCGCGGTCCAGCACGCCCACCCGGCTGCACAGCTGCTCGACCTCGGCCAGCAGATGGCTGGAGAGGAAGACGGTCGTCCCGCTGCGGTGCAGGTCCAGCAGCAGGTCGCGGACCTCGTGGATGCCCTGCGGGTCCAGCCCGTTGGTCGGCTCGTCGAGCACCAGCAGCTCGGGACGGCGCAGCAACGCGGCGGCCAGGCCCAGCCGCTGGCGCATGCCCAGCGAGTACGCCTTCACCGGCTTGCGGCCGACGCCGGAGAGGCCGACCTGCTCCAGCACCGTGTCGATCCGCGCCTTCCGGGTGCGCCGGGAGCCACCGGGGCCGGCGGCGTCCATCAACGCCAGGTTGGCCCGGCCGGACAGGTGCCCGTAGTGGGCCGGGCCCTCGACCAGCGCGCCGACCCGGGGCAGCACCCGGCGGGCGGCCTTGGGCATCGGCTCGCCGAGCAGCTGGACCTCGCCCTTGGTGGGCAGCACCAGCCCCAGCAGCATCCGCACCGTCGTCGTCTTGCCCGAGCCGTTGGCGCCCAGGAAGCCGTAGACGTCCCCGGCCCGCACGTCCAGGTCGATGCCGTCGACGGCGCGCAGCTGGCCGTACCGCTTGGTCAGTCCCTGGGTCCCGATGACGGTGTTCAGCTCTGTCCTCCGGTCAACTCGGTGGCCGCGGCGGCCAGGGCGTCCAGGCTGACCGTGCCGGCGAGCAGCATCCGGCCCTCGGGGCCGTCGACGAGCATCAGGCCCAGCGGGCCGGCCGAGATCCGCACACCGAGGTCGTCGACCACCGCACCGGGGGCGGTGACCAGGGCGTCGTGGAGCCCGGAGGCCACCCGTCGCGGCACGGCGCTGACCGCGAGCAGGGTGATGCCGCGGCCGTAGACCCCGACCCCGCGGGGCGCGCCGTCGATGGTGCGCCGGGCGAGCCCGGTCAGCCCAGCGGGCAGCACGATCCGGTCGCCGTCCCGGCCGGCGCGGGACGCAGCCTGCACCAGGCCGGCGTCCTCGCCCTTCCGCACGTGGGCGCCCGGGGGGACGTCGAAGGCGGTCACCTCGGCTGACGGCGTGGTCAGCTCCAGGTCCAGGAAGGCGGTGTCCAGCGCGGCCTCGGCGCCGGCCCCCGCGGCGTCCTTGCCGAACACCTGCACCCGCAGCGGCACGCCGCTGTCGGCGTCGACCCAGACGTCCACCCGGGCCACCGACGACGCCTGGTCGGCAGGCACGAGCCGCAGGCCGAGGGCGTCCCGGCCGGCGACCCGTTCGGCACCGAGCCGGCTGAGCTCGTCGTCGGCGGCCTCGGACAGCAGCCGGCGGCCCAGCGCGCTGGGCAACAGGTCCGACGCCGTCGGGAGGGCGAGCGGGCTGGGCGCGGTGCGGGTGGCCGTGGCGGTCTCGTAGTTCCAGGTCCAGGTGCCGCCGGCGTCGGCGTGCACCCCGGTCTCCCCGGTCGGTGACACGACGTCGACCCGCCAGTCGGCGGGGCCGCGGTACCAGGCCCGCATCGTGGTGCGGTCGCTGAGCAGGTTGGCGACAGCGGTCAACTGGTCGCCCACCGGCAGGCTCAGGCCGCCGGCGGACTGCGCGTACCCGGTGAACGCCACGTCGGCGGAGGCGACCGCCGCCCGGCGGAGGTCGGGCGCGGAGGTGCCGGCTTCGGAGGCGGGCAGCGCGGCGACCAGCGAAGGGAGCGCGACGAGGACGGCGACGACGCCCAGGACAGCCGCCCAGCGGGCAGCTGCTCCGCTCCGTCGCCCGGCCACGACCCACCGTACGACGGCGCCCGCGACGGCGGTGCTTGAAGGTTGATGTTCACAGCGTCGCTACAGCCGTCGGGCGAGCGACATGCGCCCCGACCGGCCGACACCTACCGTCTGTCCCCATGGCCGCCCCGATCAGCGACGCCGTCGCCGTCGACGTGCTGCGCCGCGTGGACCGTGGGCTCGGCCCGCTGGTGTCGCGGCTCGGCCGCCCGCCGCAGCTGCCGCCGGCCGAGCGGGCCGCCTGGTGGGCCGACTCGG